>CAWUOE010000457.1:0-3325 GCA_963923355.1 uncultured Gemmataceae bacterium
GGGGCCAGGTGGTGGGTTTCAGCGAGGGTGGCGAGGCAGCCATGCCCTACATGCCCGCCAAGGTCCCGGTGGACGCCTATGCGGGCGTTCTGATCGATAGTCTGAATGGTTGAGCGGTTCACGGTTTTCTTGGTTCGGTTTCAAGGGTCTCAAGGAACGGAATATCCAAACAGGGGGTAACGACGATGGCTGGACACGGCAACAAGAGTGAATATGAGCTGAAGGAACTGATCTGCGAGATCGGCCGGCGGGTGTATGCGAAGGGTTTCGCCGCAGCCAATGACGGCAACATCACGATCCGCCTCAACGAGCGCGAGTTCCTCTGCACCCCGACCATGGTGTCCAAGGGCTACATGAAGCCCGAAGACATCTGCAAGGTGGACATCAAGGGCAACCAGCTCGCTGGCAAGCGCAAGCGCACCAGCGAGGTCTTGCTGCACCTGTCGATCTACAACCAGCGTCCCGACATCAACGCCGTGGTCCACTGCCATCCCCCGCATGCGACCGCCTTCGCGGTCGCGCACGAGCCCATCCCCAAGTGCGTCCTGCCGGAGGTGGAGGTGTTCCTGGGCGAAGTGCCTATCGCGGTATACGAGACCCCGGGCGGCCAGTCGTTCGCCGATACCGTGGCACCCTATGCCAAGGATTGCAACACCATCCTGCTGGCTAACCACGGCACCATCACCTTCGGGCCGGATCTCGAGAACGCTTATTTCAACACCGAGATCATCGACTCCTATTGCCGCATCCTCATCCTGTCGCGCCAACTGGGCCGGGTGAACTACTTCACCGAGCAGCAAACCCGCGAGCTCTTGGCCCTCAAGAAGCGGCTGGGCTACGACGATGTCCGGTTCCGCTATCCCGAATCGCCCATGTGCGGCGAATCGAGCTTCGACGAGAAGTTCTCAAAGTTTCAGCCCCGCCAATACGCCTTCCGGAACGACACGGTCACCGGAATCGGGCCGGATGACGAAGTCTCCTATGGCGGCACGCAGTACCAGTCCGAGGACCCAGCTTTCGAGACCTTGGTCCGCACCATCACCGACCAGGTGATGCGAAACCTGCAATCGGCCTGAAATGAAAGGATTTCCCCGCCTGTCCGGGCGGGGAAATGAACCCTCGCCTGTTGACCTTCCGATAAATCAGATGTGGGGCCATATTGGGATAAACCAGTCCGATTTAATGCGTCTGCCACCTCGGAATACCCGGAAGGTGATCATCCAGCAGGAAAACATGTTCAATTACCGCAAAGACAAGGCCGGGTTTTTCTCAGCGATCGTGCTGGCGTGCCTGGTGGCTGCCATGGTGATCGCGTCACTGATCCTGTTGTTCATGGGTGTCGCCCGCGGGCAATGGGACTACTACAGCCTGCCCATCCGATTGGTCATTGGAATCGGCTGGGTGCTGCTGGTCGCAACGGTCCTCACCCGGGTGGGCATTTTCCGTGCGCAGATGTTGCGCAAACGCCGCCTGCAAGGCGAAAGGGATCCTCACGGCACAGAAGGGCACCAAGCGGCCGAAACGGAAGCGGGGCACTGAGCCACACCAGTGCTTTATCAGTTTGGTGGCATGCAATAAGGGATGGCAATCATGAAGGTAAGCGTTGTTGGCGGTGGCGGTTTGGTGGGCAGCATGACAGCCTTTGCCCTGCATTTGGGCAAGGTGGCAACCGATATCGCCATCGTGGATGCCAATGAACAGGTCGCACAGGGTGTGGCTTTGGACATCTTGCAGGGCACCAGCCTGGTGGCCGACCAGCGCGTGGTGGCAGGCTCCATAGCCGAGCATATCCCCTCCAGTGATGTGGTGGTGGTGACAGCGGGCCTGCGCCGAAAGCCGGACGAATCTCGTCTCGACCTCATCAACCGGAATACCGATCTGTTCCTCGATTTGTTGGGCAAGGTGCGGCAGGCGGGTTGGAAGCCGGGGGCCACGCTGGTGGTGGTGAGCAACCCGGTGGACATCCTCACCCATCTGGCCGTAGAGCGGTCGGGCCTGGATTGGCGCCGTGTTGTGGGCCTGGGTACCCAACTCGACACCGCCCGATTGAACAGCCACCTGGCCCGCCGATTGAAGGTCCCGCCCACCCAGGTGAAGGCCCTGCTCCTGGGCGAGCATGGCGACACCATGGTGCCAATCTGGTCCAGCGCCACAGTGGCCGGCATGGCTCTCGAAAAATGGCCCGGTTACTCCCAGCAATTGGAAAAGGAAATCTTCGAGGAGACCAAGACCGCTGGCGCCACCATGATCAAGCTCAAGGGCGGCTCCGGTTTCGCGGTCGGTGTGTCCATCCGCGAGGTGGTCGAGTCGATCCTGCTCGACAGCCGCAAGGTATTGCCTGTCAGCACGCTGCAGCAGGGGCTTTACGGCCTGCGCGATGTCTGCCTCAGCGTCCCCACCGTGGTGGGCGCCGGCGGCGCACTGGCTCAGGTCGAAATTGCCCTGGCCCCGCGGGAGCAGGTGGCCCTGCACAACTCAGCCCGCGTACTTCGCGAGACGCTGGAAGCCGTGAAGTCCCGTCTGGCATCCGGTGGAAACGCAACACCGGCGGCCAATCCCGCCCCAACCACCAACGCAGCATCCACAGCCACGGCGGGCAACCGGGCCATCCCTCGTTCCGCCTGGCAATCCCGCTGAGCGTTCAGGGTTTGATCCAAAAAAACATCAGGGAGGATGTGACATGGATGAAGTGGAAGCAATCGCCCGCGTGGTGAGCTTGCCGGCTGATTTCGAGGTGAAACTCCCAGGCGGCCTGACGATTTGCCGCCTGGCGGAAAACCAGTTCCATGTGGAATACGAGGTGGAACAGGGCGGCGAGACGGAACTGAGGGAAAAATCGTTCAAAAGCGCCGAGGCCGCCGCGAAGTTTTTCGTGGAACGCCGCCACGCGCTGAAATTGGGAAGCGATTATTTCCAGGAAGACGACGAATAACCGAATTCAGAAAGACATCAGGCGGAACGCGGCGGGCACCATGAGCAGAACCAAGACTCTGGACGAAAAACTCAAACGCATCCATGCAGATCCGCACGGCTGCAAGGATTTCATTCTTGCCGACGCCAAGGACGCCGACATGGCCCTGGCCATCGGTGCCACCGGGCGCACCATTGAGAAATGGCCTGATGGCTCACCCCGTTTCCGCACGCTTGCGGAATACCGCAAGATCATCAGCGAGATCGTTGACCAGGGTTTGGTGGACATCATGCTGATGTCGGCCAGTACCTCGGAGGAGTTGACGATCCGGAAGCGGATCTTCGATGGTTCAGCCGTTACCCCCGCCTGCCGGGCAAACGACACCACCGACATCCATGTCTTCCGTGGCGGCAA
>CAWUOE010000458.1:0-3304 GCA_963923355.1 uncultured Gemmataceae bacterium
GGAGTCAGGCTGGAGACTTTTGGCCAACGGTAGTCACCGGGTGGCAGATACCGGGCAGATGATGGGCTGGGTGATTGGGGACCATGGATTCGAAATGACTCTCACCAAGGAAGTGCCCAAGGTGATTGAGGCACAACTGGGACCTTGGGTGGATGGGTGGCTGGCGAAGCAGGGCATGAGGCGCTCGGATATCCGCTCGTGGGCGGTGCATCCGGGCGGGCCGCGGATTTTGGAAGCAACCGAGAATGCCCTTGGCCTTGCCGCAGGTGGGCTTGCCGACTCCCGGGCGGTGCTGCGCGACTACGGCAACATGTCGTCTCCAACCTTGCTGTTCATCGCCCGGCGGATGATGGAACAGAATGCAGAACTACCTTGCGTGATGCTGGGTTTCGGGCCGGGGTTGGCGATTGAGGCGGCACTGTGGGTTTGAAAAAGTTGCGAAGGGTTTGCCTTGGCTGATAATCGGGTTTGAAGCAATCGGTTCCCAAGATCTTTGGATAAACACCATGCGACGATTCTGGAAGGTGCTGGTTCTGGCCCTGTGCGCGGCGGTTGCCCATGGGCAAACCGTGGACAAAGCCGAGGCCCGCAAGCCCGCCAATGAGGCCGAGCTGAAGTACTGGCTGGAGAACATGGCGGTCTATCACCGCTATTCGGTGGACGAAATGAGCCAGGTGACTGGTATGTCCGCAGAGGAGGTCACGGCGGCCTTGAAGCGATCGGGCCTGGAAGGGAAGTCCGCGAACAGGCGCGGGAAGGATGCGCCGCTTGTGGTGTTGCCTTACCCGGGGGGCCGGCATCCGCGCATCGGTTTTCTGGACGGGGCGGTCAACCCGCAACGGGAAACCAAGGTGAGCGTCTTCACGCCGTGGGATCCGCCGGAAAAACCGGGCTATGTGGTGGCGGATGTACCTGAGGCGGTTTTTTCGAACCTAGGCCTGACCTACCTGGCGCACACACACGTGCCCACCCTGTGGGACCTGAAGAAGGTCACCTTGCCCAAGCTGGAATGGAAACGGCTGGAGAACGGCGACCTGGAAATAGAGCGGCCGTTGCCCAACGGCATCGTGTTCGGTGCCAAGGTGCATCCGGACCAGCAGGCGGTGCGCATGGAACTCTGGCTGAAAAATGGAACCGACCGGAAGCTGACCGGCCTGCGCGTGCAGAATTGCGTGATGCTGAAGGGGGCGCCAGGGTTCACCCACCAGGACAACACGACCAAAAAATTCCAGGCTCCGTACGCGATCGCCCGGCACAAGGATTTCGATCGCTGGATCATCACCGGTTGGGAGCCGATCCAGCGCGCCTGGGGGAACGCGCCATGCCCGTGCCTGCACGCGGACCCGCAGTTCCCGGATTGCGAGCCGGGCCAGACGGTCCGGTGCCGGGGCTGGCTTTCCTTCTATGAGGGCAAGGACCTGGACGCGGAATTGAAACGGATTGACGCGACCGGGTGGCGGAAATAAGCGGCCGGGGCACAGTACGCCCAGTGCCCCGGCTGGTTGAAATAACTACGGGTTGAAATTCAGGCCGCCACCCGCGGGCATGGGAGATGGCGCGGGGGCTTCCTTGGGCGGTTGGGTGAAGCGGGCCAGCGGGCGGGCGAGCAGGTCGACCGCACGATCATCGATGACGAACACGCCCCCGTCGAAGCCCTCCACCGCGAGGGTGGCGTAACGGTCCTTGCTGGAATCGCTGACCGGCTTGCCGATCAGCAGGCGGCTGTTGCCGATTTCCAGGCTGAAGTGGGGCTTGTCGAGGCCATAATCGGATAATTTGCCTCCCTTGTCGGTTACATAGCGGGCCACGCGGAGATTGGAGAGGGCCGCGAGGGTCTCCTTGACGGTGTTGGGATCGGGCTTGGAGGCGGGATCGGCCTCCACCATCCAGCCGGTCCCGACCTGCAGCAATGTGAAGGCCTTGCCCCCATCCGGGGTGACAGTCAGGCGTCGGACACGTGAGGGATCGAAGGGTGGATCATACACTTGTCGGATCCGGTATTCTGCCTGGGCCTGGCGGGCCTGGACGGCATCCAGCCTGAACAGGCTGGCGGTGCCGGTGAAACCTGCGGCGGCGAAACCATCCGGGCCCGGAGCGGCGATGTCGAGGGTTCCCAAGGGCTTGCCGCCCTCGCCGAGGAACTCCCACCGGGTGGCGGGTTTTTCCAGTCCGAGGGCCTTGCGGTCCTCGGGTGAGTCCTTGCGCGTCAACCACTCGCCGGCACGCAGGGGGGCGAACTGGGCCAGCCAGCCAGCCAGGGAAGGGTCTGCCTCGGCCTGGATGGGACTGGTCAGCTTCCAGCGATCCGCCTCGAAGCGGAAGGTGAGGTTGCGGCCCGCGGAGGTCACCTTGACTTCGCGAATCCCGGGCAGGGTGGCGACGGTGCGGTCGCGGAAATACAGGGTGGGCGACACCAGTTTGGAGGCGATTTCGGTCGCCAGGCGGCCCACCAGGGGACCATCGGCGCGGACAAAGCGGTTGCCGCGCTTCTCATCGGCGATCTTGCCCACCTGCAACACCCGCTTGACCGGCTTGCCATCCACGGTGCCTTCCAGGACCCAGGTGGCCTCGGGCTGATCGAGGCCGAACTTCACCAGATCGGCCTGGAGCCACGTGGGTTGCCACGCCTCCGCGGATTGGGCGTCGAGACCTTCCAATGACTCCATCAGGTAGGAGAGTGTGGAACCGTCCACCGCCAGGCCTTCGGGTTTGGTGGCGCGCCATCCGGCGGGAGTTTTTTCGGCCGCCAGTTCGCCAGCTTTTCCGGAACGACTGACTTTAGTGAGGGTGATTTTCTCCTTGGGTAAAAGTTGGCGCTGGAGGTAATCGGCCGGGCCGGCGGACAAGGCGGCGGCGGTGGCTGGATCGAGCACGACCACCGAAGGATCATCATCCAACCGGGCGTAAGTGCCACCCTTGTCGGCCGTTTCCTTGCCGAGGCGCACCCGCTTTGTTTCAGGAGGTTTGCCGGCGGCGGCGGGCTTCAGGCTGATTTGCAGGTCAATGGCGGGTTGGTCCAGGCCGAAGTCGCGGGCCTTGTCCACCGAGTCCTTGCCATAGGCGGCCAGCTTGACGAGTCTGGGAGCGGCGAGGGTTTCCTCGAGGCGGCGGGCACGATCTTCATCCGTTGGCACGGAGAAATCACCGAGGCCCAGCAATTGCCAGCCGCCCCGGGTGCTGCGCTCGAGGGTGAATGGGCGGTCTTGCCGCTTCAGCTCGACCTTCTGGATACGAGATGCGTCCAAGGTGGGGGCTGGCAGGGGCACCCATTCCAAGGCGGTGCGGTAAGCCGCCTGGGCCAGCT
>CAWUOE010000459.1:0-3300 GCA_963923355.1 uncultured Gemmataceae bacterium
GGTTGGTGTCGATGCCCGGTTTGGCGGCACTGCACCCGCTTCAACCGGATAAGACGGTCCAGGGAATATTGGCCATATTATTCGAGATGCAGGAGATTCTGGCAGAAATAGCCGGTCTCCACGCCTGCTCCCTGCAGCCCTCGGCAGGTGCCCAAGGGGAGTTGTCCGCGCTGTTGGTCGCAGCGGCTTACTTCAAGCACAAGGGAGAAAATCGTACACGCGTCCTGGTGCCAGATTCCGCCCATGGTACCAATCCTGCCAGTGCGGCCATCGCGGGCTTCGACTCTGTGACTGTCAAAAGCGGGGAAGACGGTCTGGTGGATTTGTCAGATCTGGAATCCAAGCTGGACGAACGCACTGCTGTTTTCATGATCACCAATCCCAACACATTGGGCCTGTTCGATCACCAAATTCTCGACATCACCCGCAAGGTCCATGAGAAGGGTGGGTTGGTCTACCTGGACGGGGCCAATATGAATGCAATCCTGGGAGTCACCCGCCCCGGTGATTTCGGGGCCGATATGATGCACTACAACGTGCACAAAACCTTTACAGGCCCTCACGGGGCTGGCGGACCTGGTTCGGGGCCCATCGCTGTACGGGATATGCTGGAGCCTTTTCTGCCATCACCCATGGTGATCCGGGATGAGGCAGGTGTGTACAAACTCCAGCACGACCGTCCCCTCTCCATTGGCCGAGTGCGGAGCTTTTTCGGAAATGTGGGGGTCTTGCTACGTGGCTGGATGTATTTGCGCACCCTTGGACCCCGAGGCCTTAGGGAGGTTTCCGAACAGGCGGTCCTCAACGCCAACTACCTGCTCGCCCTGTTGAAGGAACATATTGAGGTTCCCAAGGGCGACGGATGCATGCATGAATTTGTCGCCAGTGCGAAAAACCTGCGAAGGGAAAAGCGGGTAAGCGCCATGGACATTGCCAAACGGTTGCTGGACAAGGGGTACCACTCACCAACCGTGTATTTTCCCCTGGTGGTGGCGGAAGCCTTGATGATCGAGCCCACCGAAACGGAAAGCCAGGAGACATTGGACCACTTTGCAGAGGTTTTTATTTCAGTGCTTAAAGAGGAGCCAGCTTTCCTGCACGAGGCCCCCCATGACTTGGCTATCAGCCGCCCGGACGAAGTGGCAGCTACCAAGCAGCCGGTGCTGCGCTGGAAAAGTGCCTGATTCATGTCAGGGACATTCATGGGATTGCGCCTATTGCCTCTGGAAAAAAATCTGGCGCCAATGGCAATGGCTTTGGATGAGGTTTTGCTCGAAAACGCAGCCAGGGGGCGGCCTTCCCTGCGTTTCTACGAATGGGCAGTTCCCAGCGTGAGTTTGGGATATTTTCAGCCTCATTCGGTTGCTTCCAGATTTGCTGGTTTGCCGGTGATTCGCCGACCAACGGGAGGTGATTTATTGGTTCACCACCACGAACTCACGTACGCCCTCGCCCTGCCTGATGCTTTTCTGCCAGCAAAAGTTGAGGAACTGGCTTGCAAGGTCCACCGGATCATTGGTGAATACTTGAATCGCAAAGGTATCTCAACAATCTGCCAACCAAGCAAGGGAAAATTGAGGGCGGATGAAGCACCG
The DNA here is from genome assembly GCA_963923355.1 of uncultured Gemmataceae bacterium. Lineage (GTDB taxonomy): Bacteria > Planctomycetota > Planctomycetia > Gemmatales > Gemmataceae > UBA6894. The sequence goes on from CAWUOE010000459.1 coordinate 1,596, forward strand.
CAAGGAATACTCTGCTTCCTTCACCCTGCGGCGGGTGACGTGATGGCGCAGGGTTTTAAAGTAGTCGGCAGTGCCCAACGGCGAAGGTCGGGAGGGCTTCTCCAGCATGGCTCGATTCTCCTCAATGCCAGTGAACACGCTCCTTGGCTGAAGGGAGTGCAGGATGTTTCCGGTGTCCGGCTGGAGGTGGAAAGTCTGGCCAGGGAGCTTGGGGCTTTAATACCCGAGGGGTTGGGTCTCATTCCCGTTGCGCAGAACTGGTGCAAGGAAGAATTAACGAGAGCCCGCCAGCTCGCACATGGAAGGTACGAATCGGCCGCCTGGAATCAGCGTCGCTGACTTGATACTTAAACGAACCGGCCGACCGCTTTCGCGGCCGGCCGGTCGTGATTCAGGCCGTGAGGCTTGAACCGGTTGGAATCAGAAGGGGTTAGCGGCGGGAGCCGGCTTCAGCACGGGAGCGGGAGCAACGGTACCCTTGGTATCGCTACCCTTGGTGTCGCCACCCTTGCTGCCACCCTTGCTGCCGCCCTTGGAGCCGCAGCCGGGGTCGCCAGCGCCTTGGCCCTTGCCGCCGTGTCCGGCGCCTTGGCCCTTGCCACCCTTAGCGCCGCAACCGGGGTCGCCAGCGCCTTGGCCCTTGCCGCCGCATCCAGGAGCCTGAGCCCCCTTGATGTGGCTGCCGAGGTTGTGGCCGATGCCGGACAGCTTGCCCTTCAGGTTGCCAGCGGCGCACTTCAGGCCATTCAGACGGCCTTTCAGCTTGCCGAGCAGGTCGCCACCGCCGCAGGGGGCTTGAGCGCCTTGGCCCTTGCCACCCTTAGCGCCGCAGCCGGGGTCGCCAGCGCCTTGGCCCTTGCCACCCTTAGCGCCGCAGCCGGGGTCGCCAGCGCCTTGGCCTTTGCCACCCTTGCCACCGTTGCCGGCAGCCTGGGCGCCCTGGCCAGCGGCCTGGTGCTTGATCTGGATCAAATCAGCGTCAGCAGCAGCCGCGCCGTTCGAAACCCACATGGAACCAACAATCAGAAAAGCGCAGTTCACTAGAAGGTACCTCCAAGGTCCTGAGGGAGCACGGAAAGACTTTTGGCCATTCCGCGGGTCGGTTACTTGAGGATTTGTCTCCTCTCCTTTCCGACCGGGTGCCTGGCTAGGCGGGCTTCCTTACAAAACCTCGCCAGACTACTACCCTCAATCGACGCACCCCGGGAAAGCCTCGAGGGGTTGAGCCACAGCATGGAAATTTTTGCCCAAGGGGGGGCCTCATCCTGTGCAAGGTTTAACCAAGTGGATTGGGCGGATCAGGTTAGCCATTTTGCCCATTTTTTAATTGCCTTTTGTGGCGATCCACTGAGGCCTCGATGTGAACAGTCCAGTTGGTGATGGAAACCGGAAATCTAGAGTTACTGGATTGCCAGACGCAAACGGCAAGTGATTGGTAATAGGAATTTGCCTGTCGCCCTGAAGTTGTTTGGAACTCATCAAAAAATGGTGGCTTGGTTGGGCTTTGGATGATGGAGGCCGAAGGCTAATCCAGGAACAACCATCCAATGTCCATTTGGAAGGGGCTATTAAAAGCCGAAACCCGCGCCCCTTCTGGGTGCGCGGGTTTGGTTCCAGTCCTTCGTATATCGGGACCCCTAGACGGGATCCCTTATTTGACGGAAGGAACCTGGGTGGGGGTTGGTGTCAGTACTGGGCCCTGTTG
>CAWUOE010000460.1:0-3297 GCA_963923355.1 uncultured Gemmataceae bacterium
ACGCTTGCAGGAAGCACCCCGGGCGTCGGACTAGCGGCACCGGGCGCAGCGGGTGGGGTGGTTGCCACCTTTTGGGCATGGGCCCCCGAAGGCATCGCCAATCCCAGGCCGCAGGCTATCGCCCCAGCGCCGCCCAAAATGCTCATCCGACCGAACACCCGCTTGATGGGATGGACCACAGCATTACCTCCGAAAATCCGCCCGGACCGGCCAAGCCCTGAAAATGGAAGCTAAATCTTGGAATTTTCGATAACACCGCGGTGATTCCGGGAACAAGTCCAAGGAATCCCCCGCCAAAAAGCGGGGCAGGCAGAGAAGATGGGCAAACTTAACGATTCGATTCCACAGGGCCCGCCACGGTTTCCGGATCGGGTCCGGCCGGCTGGGGCCGACGCTTCACCCCGGTCAGCCAGGGAGGCAGGCACTCGATGATGATGGACTTCCGGCTGGGTTCAACCACCACCTGGTCATAAGGATTCAGCCGGACCTCGTTGGCCTCCACCTGGTTCTTCAGGTGACGGTTCAGGTTGATCTCCTTGGTCTCGGGGGCCTTGCCCTCCGCCGCGTTGGCCCGCCGCAACAAAATCCGCTCCGCGTCCGAGGCCTGGGTCAGGCCGCCGGTCCGCTTCAGGAAACTCACCAGCGTCTCTGGGCCGTGGTAGGGCACCGCCCGGGCCGTGCCCTCGACCTCCCCTTCCAGGAAGATCACCTGGCTTTTGTGCTCCGCCACCGCCAGTTCCACCCCATCGGTCGGAACCTCGAAGGTGTCGGCGATCCGCCGGCTGATCTCCGGAATCGTCTTGCCATCCACCTCCACGCGCACCGAGGGAGTCAGTTGGACAGTCCCGTCATTTTGCACCACCAGACGCTCGGGCAGATCCGGCTTGCCCTCCACCCGCAACGCGAGAACGTCCGGAGCCTGGACGGTGTAACCGCTTTCCAGTTCCCGGAGCGGTGTGGAAGGAACGCGCGCCAGCGAGGGATCCTTGTGCACAGGCGACTGCCGGCACCCCGCAAGGATGCAGAACAGGACCAGAACGGCCGGAAAACCGGTCGCCAAACCATGTCCCAATCGATACGGAGTCCCCACCATGGCGGGCGCCATAACCCCGCCAACAGGCCCGGGGCAAGGGGAAATTCTCGGCTAGGGCGAGGCCTTCGACGCCGGTTCATCCTGGAAAACGTTGTCCTTTTCCAGCGGCAACTGGAAGGCGTCCGCCACGCGGGTCATGAAATGGCACCGGGCCGACCACCAGACCACCCGCCACATCCCTTCGGGTCCGAAATGCCTGCCCAGCTCATCCAGGTCGGCCTGGCTTACCTTCCAGGGCTCCAGCGCCTGCTTGCGTGCAAACCGCAAAGCCACCTGATGGTGGGGCGGCAAACTCGACCAGTTCCCGCTGGCAAGCATCCCTTCCCTGTCCCGGATCTCTTCCTGTTTCAGCCCCGCGACCGCGAGGCCCATCTCGCAATGACCCATTCAATAAAAACAGTCCAGGGCACGGGTCACCACCCAGAACATGTCCGCCTGGATCATCCGGTCCAAAGACGGGGGCCCAGACTTCTTGTCGTTGCCACCGGCCTTTTCGGGTGGTTTTGTTTCGCCACCCTTGTCTCCTTCCGCCTTCACCGCAGGCGGTTTGGGTGGCTGGCCATCCAGGCGGAACATTTCCACGCAGGTGAACCAGGCGTCCGCCATCTCGGGCTGCCCGCCGAATGCCACCAGTCCCCAAGCCACCCGGGGCCATTTGCGCAGCGAACTGGTCGCGTCCAGCCGGGGCTCCACTTCCTTCCAATCCGGGATGCGGATCCGCCCCTTGCGCCCCTTCTGCTTTTCCATCCCCTGCATCAGGTCGTTCAATTGCTTCCCGGCCCACAAGGGATCCGATGGGCCCAAGTTTTCATACTTTCGACCGTCCGAACCGGGCGGCTTGCCGGGGGGAGTTGCAGTGGACGCCTTGTCCCCCGGCTTTTTGGCTGGTGGCTGGGGCGATCTCAAATCGAAGGATGCAAGCACCGGTGGAGGAACGCCGCCGCCTTCCGTTTCCACCGCCGGCCTGAGCGTCAGGAACAACCTGTCCTGGAACGACCCGTGTGCAACCATCAACACCATAGCCACCACCTGGGGCTCGCTGAATTCGGCGAGCAGGTTTTTCACCTGCTGGTCGGTGGTGTATTGCGCCTCCAGGGCCAACTGGTGACAAAAATCCCACACCTGTTTTTCAGCACCCGCCAGTTTCGCGGGGTCGATCCCCCCCGCGCCGGTCCATTCCTTCAGGTCGGTCAGCGCGATGGCGCGCCCGTATTCGGAATGGTTGGCCTCCGCCACCGCCAGTCGAACCAGACAGCGCAACCGTGGTGACAGCGACGGGGTGGTCCGCGTGAGTGCGTCCAACCGCAGCATGGCCGAGGTCGCCCTGGGCATGGATTTGGCAAGCATTCGGGCCCAGTTGGGCAAGCGTTTGGCTGGGGCGGTTGCCCCCGGAAGCAGGCTCCAGGCCTCGGAGCTTTCCAAGGGTGCGGGTGCCAGGGGATGCGTTTGGGCCATCATCGGCAGCACCACCAGCCAAACGGGAAGGTTCATCGGCTGTTCTCCGGGGACTTTTCGACGGGCAATTGGGCCGCCTCCGTCAACCGATCCAGGTAGGCGGCGTTGCACGCGTGCAGCACCAACTCCGCCACCTGGTAATCATCCAGATGCTTGCGAACCGCCGCCACATCCCCATCCTGCACGGTCCAGGGCGCCGTGGTGATCTTGCGCGCCAAACGGATCACCGCCTGATCCTTTTCCGACAAGCCGGGCCCGCCATGGTCCCATTCCTTGAGGTCCTTGGCACCGATGCCCAGTGCGGCAGCCCGGCGGAAAATCAGCTCCTGCATGTACCAGGCCCGGTCCTGCCGGGCGCAGGTCCAATCCACCATCACGCGGGTGCGGGCATCCAGCTTGCCCTTGCTCTCGGCCGCCAGCAGCGTGCTGATCCGCCCCTTGTTCGCCACCTGAAAGACCTGAAGCAATCGAACCCAGGCAGGGCCGGCAGGCTCTGTCGCCAAAGGCAGGGCAACTTGGCGGGTCGAGGCCCTTTTCCAGTGCGATTCCAGTGAATCAAAGGGCTCAAGCGGCGGCCTTACACCCGCATCGGCCCGGATGGGCGCGATTCGGCTCACCTGGTTTTTGAAACCTTGCGAGGTGGGAGTCAGGAAAGAGTCCAGTTCGACCGAGGGATCCACATTGGCTCCCCGCCGAAAGAACTCACCGGTCTCTTCCGCCGGGATATTCAGTGCGTCAGTCCAGCGGTT
>CAWUOE010000461.1:0-3271 GCA_963923355.1 uncultured Gemmataceae bacterium
CCAAAGACCGGATCGTCTTCCTCGGCGACAGCATCACCGAGCAATACCAGTACAGCACCTACGTCGAGCTCTACCTGACGGGCCGCTTCCCCAAGGCTGATTTCTTCTTCCTCAACGCCGGCATCGGCGGCGACACCGCGCAGGGCGGTGCCAACCGCTTCAAGTCCCAGGTGCTGGCTGAAAAACCGAACAAGGTCACCATCAACTTCGGCATGAACGATGGCGGCTACGGCAAATTCAACCCCGAGGCCAACAAACGCTTTGTCGAGCGCACCCGCGACATGCTCCGCATGGCCAGGGAGGCAGGCGTGCAGGTGGCCCTGATGTCACCCAACGCCGTCGATCCCCGCAACAAATCCAACGGTGCCGAATACGTCGAAACCCAGAAAACCTTCTACGCTCCCCTGGCCGGTGTGGCCAAGGAGTTCAGCTTCCCCTTCGTGGACCAATACGCCGTTACACGCGCCGCCCAGGACCGCATGGCCGTGGATGACCCCAAGGCCGAAAAGGCCAAGCCCTATTACGATGGCTTCCACACCTCGCCACCCGGCGCCATGCTGATGGCCCACGCCATCCTCACCGGCCTACAGTCCCCCGCGCTGGTCAGTGAAGCCACCATCGATGCGGCTGGGTCCAGGGCCGAGGGCAAACAGTGCGCCATCACAGACCTGAAAGCCTCGGCCCAGGGTGTCGCCTTCACCCGCCTCGACGAGGCGCTCCCCTGGCCCATGCACAAGGACTGGCTGCCCATGCTGCCCTACACCAACCAGCTCAAGGACCTCAACTGGTACGGCCTCAAGGTGGGCGGCCTGAAGGATGGCACCTACACCGTGAAAATCGATGGCGAAGAGGTTGGCAAATTCTCCTCCGCCCAACTCGCCGAAGGCGTCAACCTGGGTAACGTGACATCCGGCGGTGTCTGGAAGCACGGTCAGGAACTGTTCCAGGCCATCGACGCAAAGAACCGCATCGTGCACGGCCGTTTCCGCGGCGTCCACCTCGCCAATATCCCGGACTGGCTGGCCGATGTGGCCCGCGAGCGCAAGCCCGCGGAGTTGGAAAAGCGAATGGTCCAGATCACCGAGGCACAGGCCCGCGTCAATCAGCTGGCTCAACCCCGCCCGCACGCCTTCGAGGTTTCGCCCGCGAACTGATCACATGAAGGATCAGCGGCTCTGCGGTGGTCCAAAGGCGGCGTATCCGCCTTTGGACCACTTTTCTGTTAGCTGTCCGATCACCCGCTGCCCGGCCTCGGTACCGGCGATATTTACCGTCTCCTGCGGGTCGGTCGTGTGGTCGTACAACTCATGGACCGGTTCCCTCAGCGGACCACCACTCCAGCGGACCCAACGGTGAGTGGCCGTGCGCGTGGCGATTCCGGTCACATTGCCCTCACCCAATTCGGGAACCTTCTTCACGTAGTTGCTGAACACCGCTTCCTTCCAGGGCCGGTCAGGATCAGCCAGCAGGGGTACCAGGCTGGTGCCTTCCAGCTTGTCGGGCGCCTTCAGTCCGCACAGCTCCGCCAGGGTCGGGTACAGGTCCACCAGTTCCACCAGGGCCTTCGACTCGCCACGGGCAGGCCGGGGGCCGGGCGCTCGGATGATCAGTGGCACCCGTGTGGCCATTTCCCAGTTGGTGCGTTTGTTCCAGGTGCCCTGCTCGCCCAGGTGGTACCCGTGGTCCCCCCACAGCACCACGATCGTGTTGTCCCTCAACCCGCTGCCGTCCAACGCCTCCAGAACCCGGCCCACCTGGGCATCGGTATAGCTCACACAAGCGTGATACCCGTGGATGAGGCGAATGGCTTTTTCCGGCGTCACCGCCGGCCCGCTGGCGGGTATCCCCTTGTACCGCCTCAGTTCCGAGGCGTCGTTCCCCGCAAAGTCGGGAGCCCCCTGGGGGGAACTGCTGTTGGCAGGTGTCCGGAACTGGTCAGCACGGTACAGGTCCCAATACTTTTTCGGAGCCATAAAGGGCATGTGCGGTTTGTGGAAACCCACGGCCAGAAAGAAAGGCCGGCTCCTGTCACGCCCTGCGTTCCGCAACACCTCGACCGCCCGGTCCGCGATCTGACCATCGAGCAAAGCGTTGTCCACCACATCGGGCGCCTCCGCGGGCTCATCGTCGGAATGATCCGCGGCATCTTTCGCTACGCCGGCTTTTTTGGGCGCTGCGGGGGGCTTGGTCGAGGCTCCCTTCGCCCCATCGTCTTTTCGCGAGTGCCAGGCTGGCCGACTCCACGACTGATCATCCTCGTGGTTGCCATTGGTGATGTGGAAGATCTTGCCATAGCCCAAGGACTGGTAACCCTGCTCCTTGAACATCTGGGGCAGCGTCACCACATCCGGCGCCTTGTCCCGCACAAACTGCGCTAGGGTGTGAATTTTCAGCGTCGTGGGACGCCGGCCCGACAGCAGCGATGCCCGCGAGGGGTTGCACAGTGCAAACTGGCAATATGCCCGGTCAAAGCGCATTCCGCCAGCCGCCAGTTTGTCGATGTTCGGCGAGGAAATCGTCTTGTCGCCGTAGCACCCCAACAGCGGCCGCAGGTCATCCACAGCGATGAACAGCACGTTCGCCTTCTCGGCCGCCCGAACCGTTGACGCCATCACCAGCACAGCCACCAGACAAATCAGGCGCGAAGTAGCCATCGCCAATCCCTTCCTTGGCTTTCAAGGCACCGGGTTATGCCACACGGCACCTGGCAAAAGCACACCATTGGCCGCCTCGGGCCCCCAGGTGCCGGGCTGGTAAGGATGCACCGCCCCCGGGTGTTTCAGCAGGGGATCCACCACCTCCCAGGATGCCTCCACCGCGTCCTGGTGGGCGAACAGGGAGGGGTCTCCCTCCAAGGCGGCACCCAGCAACCGCTCGTAGGGCTCGATGTCCTCCACCGACTCGTGGGCCACCTTCAGCTCCACGTTCTCCCCAACAAACTCCTGTCCGGGCAGCTTGCACCTGGCCCCCCAGCCGATGATCACCTCGGGGCTCAGCCTAAACCGTACATGATTCTGCGACTGGCCCAGTTCCTGGCCCCCGAAGCTGGTCTGCGGCGGGTTGCGGAATCGCACCAGCACCTCCGTGCAGGTGACTGGCAGGCTCTTGCCCGCGCGGATATAGAATGGCACGTCCGCCCAGCGCCACGAATCCACATACAACCGCAACGCCGCGAAGGTCTCCACGGTGCTCTGCGGCGACACCCCGGGTTCCGCGCGGTAGCCGTCGAACTGGCCGCGCACCAGCGCCCCGGGTTCCAGAGGCCGGATCG
>CAWUOE010000462.1:0-3270 GCA_963923355.1 uncultured Gemmataceae bacterium
ATGAGTTGTCGCAGTCCGAGGCACCATGCAGCAGATAGAAAACCGGATAAGATTCAGCGCTTTTCTCATACCCCGGCGGCGTGTACACATGCGCCCGCCGCGCCTTGCCCAAGGTCTTCGAGGCGTAGGTGATCTGCGCCACCGCCCCGTGCGGCACGTCCTTCCACTCGGAGAAATCACCCGGCACTGTCATCAGGCTCCAGGTGTTCTGATTCGACTCGCTGGTGGACGGATTCTTCGGGTCCACCACCGCCACGCCATCGATGTTGAAGGTGTACCGGTACGCCCCCGGGGGAACCGGGCCAACGGTCACCTCCCACACGCCCCGTTCATCCTTCTTCAGGTCCGCTCCCTGGTTGTTGCCGGGGATGTCGCCTCCCGAGAGCTTCACGCTGCCAGCCTTCGGGGCCAACACCTTGAAGGTCACCTTCCGGTCGGCCCCCACCTGCACCGACTCGAATTCCGGGGGCCGCTGCCGCCCCGGTTGCTGCGCGAATAAAGGGCCTGCAAGCAGGCATGCCCCTGTCACCATCCCCAGGAATGATCGCATGTCGCCTCGTCTCCCCTAGACTGTTTGCACCCGGCCCTGCTGTCCGTCCTCGCACAGCTCCTCATCCGAGGGTACCATGCTGGGCGCCGGCGGAACGGGCCCGGGTGATGAGAATCCTTTCAGGGTATTGGGCCAAAAGGGTGCGAGCCGCCGGGGCACCGGGCAGGGGTGGGTCCGTGCTGCGCGACCTTAGCCCGCCCTCCAAGCAGACAGTCGTTAAGGCCTGACGGCGTGTGTTTTGCAAAACGGCAAGGGATCAAGACTCGGCTGGGAACCTCCATGGATCTGGATCAATTGCGCCACTTCCTGAAGGTGGCGGAGCTGGCCAACTTCACCCGGGCCGCCGAGGTGGTCGGACTGTCGCAGCCCGCTCTCAGTCGGTCCATCGCCCGGCTGGAGGAGGAACTGGGCCAGCCGGTCCTCGACCGCCAAACCCGTCAGGTCGTCCTCACCGAGGCTGGCAAGCTTCTGGCCGAACGGGCGCGCCAAATCCTCACCCTGGCTGACGACACCCGCGCCCAGATCACCGACGACGGACAGACAGGTCAGGTCCGCGTCGCCTCCATCCCCACCATCGCTCCTTATTTCCTGCCAAGCCTCCTCACGCAATTCCGCAGGGCCTGCCCCAGGGCCAACGTCCTGGTGCGGGAAGACACCACAGACAAGCTCCTCCACATGCTGGCCGATGGCGAGATCGACCTCGCCATCATGGCGCGCCCCATCGACATGAAATACTTGCAGGTCGACGACCTGTTTGAGGAGGAACTGTTGGTGGTCCTTCCGGCCGGCCATGACTTGGCCGGAAAAAAATTCATCCGTGCCGACCAAATCACCGGCCTGCCCTTCGTGCTGCTCGGCGAGGCCCATTGCCTAACCGACAACATCGTCTCCTTCTGCCGCCAGAAATCATTCCACCCCGTGTCGGTCGAACGCACCAGCCAACTCGCCACCGTCCAGGAGCTGGTCGCACTCGACCACGGCATCAGCATGGTCCCCGCCATGGCACGGGCGCTCGATGATTCCCCCCGGCGGGTCTACCGCTCACTCGCCGGAACCAAACCCACCCGCAAGATTGTCGCCGTCACCAACCCCTACCGTTTCCAGAGCCGTTTGAACCGGGCCTTCCGGAAAACCCTCGACACTCACGCCCGTTCCTGGCAGCCGGCCTGCTGAACCTGGCCAATCACGAGGTTCGCCGCGGGGGGCAAGTCCATCCCCAGCGCCGGCCTCAAGCCGGACCCCCGGGTAACTACTTCCACCTGCTCTTCCCGGCACACCGCCTGCGCGGGCCAACTCACCACCCTGACCCCCGAGCTGAACAGCAGGTGCGGCGCGCCATCCGGCAATCGCAGTCCAAAGGGTTTCAGCAGGTCCCCAGCCTCCAGCTCCGCCCGGCCGGCCTGCAGTGGCCACGGCTCATGGTGCACATCCACCCGCAGGATTTTCCCGCCCCGGCCGCGCGTGAACAGGCAATACCGCTCCGTCAAAAAATGCTCCAGGCTGCCCGGTTGGGCGCGAAACACTTCCCCACTGGCAGGCCCGTAGCTGGCCCGAAATCGCAAGGGCGGTCGGGCGCGCCCGCACTCCGCGGTCATCGTGAACGGATACTCCGCCTCCGCCCCGTCATGGGAACGGTGCGCCACCTTTGACCAGTGGTAGGGCAAGCCGTAGCGGAAACGGGCCGCCAGGACGGCCGGCAGGTTGGGCGCGTCCAGGCTGAGAAACCACACACCCGATCTGTCGCCATGGCGCACATACAACCGCAGGTTCAGTTCGGGAAAAGCCGAAAGCCACGGCAGCTCGGGCAACCCGCGGAACATCACACCCGTCATGCGGAAGGGCACCACCCCCACCCACGAGGTGCCGCCATGCTCCTCGATCTCCACGCCTTCAGGCACCAGCGGCTTCAGCGCGCCCGCATCCATCGGCCAATGGGCGAACAACAGGTCCAGCCATTGCTGACGCAGGTTCCACCGCCCTTCCGGCACCGGCCAGGGGCGATGGTCAACCTGTTCCAGGGAAGGGTGCATGGGTCAAAACCTGCGGCCAATCTCTCGTTTCGCCAACACAATCGGACCGCTCCATCATAGGCTTTCTCAGCAGGAGAAACCTCACTCCAGCGCCAAACCATCCACCCACAACCTCAGCGTTGGCGCACCCCACGAGTCAAAGCAAAGGGAAATCCCCGTCACCGTCTCCGGCACCGCGCCGTCCACCTGCCACCGTTCATCCCCGGCCAGGGGAATCTCGAACAACCGCCATCCCTCCCGCGCCTCGCTGTGGTCCATCTCCCGCATCAGGTCCTTGCCCTTTTTGGGTTCCAGATAACACTTCCTCCCGCCTTCCCCATGCAGCACCACAAACGGGCCTCCCTGCCATCCGGTCACATCCTCGTTGATCGCCTTCAGCCAGAAACTCAGCTTCGTTTTCCCGGCCACCTTCCACTGCGCGTCCAGCGCCTTGGGATAGGTCAACGCAGCCCGAAACCCGGCGTAGGGCTTGATCTCCACCCCCAGCGCCGACTTGCCCACCAAGCGCTCGTCACTGGCAAAGAACCGTACCCTCGAGGTCTGCTGACCACTCCGCTGACGATCCTGAAAATCCTCGATCCCCCAGTCCGCTGTTGTCCCCTCCGTCCCCAATTCAACAACCTCTCGCACCACATACACATCCCGCCACGCCATTTCAGTCCACGCGCCGTTGTCCACATTCAGCCCGAT
>CAWUOE010000463.1:0-3266 GCA_963923355.1 uncultured Gemmataceae bacterium
AGTCAGCGCCGGTTGAAAGAGCAGATTCTTGAAGGGCATCGGCAGGCGGGATTCCAGCCGCCTGAAAAGCAATCCTTCGTTGCTTTGGCCGGGCAAAATGCCGGGAGTTTGGACGAGTTGTTCGGGGTATGTGTGGCTGAGGCGGCACTGGTCAAGGTGCAGGATGGTTTGTTCCTTGCCATTCAGCACGAGCGTGTGATGCGCGACAAGGTTTCGGCCGAATTGAAATCTCGCGCTGAAGCAGGTCAGCAGGGGCTCACGGTCGCCGAGATACGTGATCTGTTGGGTACTACCCGCAAATACGCTGTTCCGTTGTGCGAATATTTGGACCGTGTGGGCCTCACGCGGCGCGAGGGGGATTTCCGGTGGCTCGCTCAGAACGACAATTCGGAGAGCACGTTGGCCAAGGGTTGAGTGCGGATTGTCGCCAGGCCCTTCGGGCTCTCCCGGCAGTCCACCTGATCCTGGACCGGCTTGCGACGGCCCGCATTGGGGATTCAATTGCCCCAAATCTTTTTGCGGATGCGGCTCGGGATACCTTGAATTGCGCCCGCGCAAGGATTTTGGCGGGAGACCCCGTCGTGCCTTGCGTGAATCAACTGGCCGAGGAGACTCTCGCACTGGCCCGTCGAAGGAACATCTCATTTCACCAAAAGGTGATCAACGCAACAGGGATCGTCCTTCATACCAATCTGGGGCGGGCACCCTTGCCGCAGGCAGCCATTGAGGCGGCTTGTGCTGTTGCGAGATACAGCAACCTGGAGTTTGACCTGCAGACAGGAAAGCGGGGCAAGCGTATGGGCGGGGTCGGCCCGCTGGTGTCCCAATTGATGGGGGCCGAGGCGGGAACGGCGGTCAATAACTGCGCTGCTGCCACCGTCCTCGTCCTGCGTGCCCTGTGCAGTGGCCGTGAAGTGATCGTGAGCCGGGGGCAACTGGTTGAAATTGGCGGCAGTTTCCGACTGCCTGAAATTTTCAAGGTGGCCGGTGTGAAACTCGTGGAGGTGGGATCCACCAACATCACCCGCCTGGAAGATTACGCCGAGGCCATCACAGAAAATACCGCCGCGTTGTTGAAGGTTCATACCGCCAACTACCGGATCACCGGCCATACCGATTCGCCTGGTGTGGAACCCTTGGGGGAACTGGCCCGGCAGCGGGGTTTGCTCTTTGTGGATGATGTGGGGAGCGGGGCGGTTCAAACCGCCCAGCGACCCGGCTTTGGGGGTGAGCCTGACCCCCGCGAGGGTTTGGCTGCGGGCGCGCACATCACCCTGATGAGTGGTGACAAGTTACTGGGGGGCCCGCAGGCGGGACTGATTGCTGGCAAAGCTGATCTGATACGCAAGGTCGAAAAGGATCCTCTCTTCCGTGCCCTCCGACTCGACAAAATGACCCTGGCGGCCTTGGAAGCCACGCTGCGCATTCATTTGGACCCGGACCGGGCTTGGCGGGAAATACCCACTCTTGCCATGTTGGGTGCCTCGACTGGGGAATTACGCAAACGAGCGGACATTTGGGCCAGCTTGCTCGGAAATGTTTCGGGATTGGAGTCGGTTTCCATCAGTGAGGACCAATCACCCGTTGGAGGTGGTTCGTTTCCTGGAAAGGACCAGCCGACTTGGGTGGTCAAGCTCCGCGCCGTGGGTCGGTCGGAAGAGGAGCTATCTTCCGCATTGCGTCGGCAGACGCCGCCGGTCATTTGTCGTGTTCAGGATGGATACGTGTTGCTCGATCCCAGAACAGTGGCTGCGGCTGAGGAAGCCGAGTTTTTGGCCGCCGTGAAAAATGCTTTGGAAGGGAAATGACCGGTCGGTAGGGTTTCCCCGCTAAAGCATGCTGACCGGGTCGATATCAATGGCCTGTTCCACCGAGGAAGACGGGCGTATGGAACGGGTGGCCTCACGCAGAAGGGCGTGAAGATGCCGGGCCGAAGGGGAAAACACTATGGCATGCCGCCGAAAATAATCCTTCAGGCGGGCAACCGGGGGTTCGGATGGGCCAAGTACCCGGCAATCCGGCACGGGTTCGGTACTTTCAATTCCCTTGTGTCGATCGTGCGCGGACTTGATCCCTGCAACCATGGTTTTTGCATATTCTTCCAGCGCCACCGGATCGGTTGAACGCCAAATGATCCGCGCCATGCGTGAAAACGGCGGGTAGCTCAAGGCAGCCCGCTGTCCCAACTCAGCTTGGGCAAATGACTCGTAATCATGATTGGCGGCCAGAAGGATTGCCGGGTGGTCGGCATCGTAAGCCTGGACCATGACTTTTCCCGGGTCGTCGCCACGTCCCGCCCGGCCAGCCACCTGGGCCAATAACTGAAAAGTGCGTTCTGCGGCCCGGAAGTCGGCGAAGTGAAGCGCAGCATCCGCCTGAACCACCCCCACCAAGGTCACTCCTGGAAAATCATGGCCTTTGGCGATCATCTGGGTGCCCAAGAGTACCTGCACCAATCCGGCACGGAAGGCGTCCAGAACCTGCTGGTGGCTGCCCGGCTTGTCCATGGTGTCGGAGTCCATCCTGCGGATCACGGCTCCAGGCAGAAGGCGGTTCAGTTCCTCGTGCAGCTTTTCAGTGCCCACGCCCTGGTATTGGATGGCGGGTTGCTGGCAGGATGCGCAGGTAAGGACCGGGTCCTGGCTGTTGCCACAGTGATGGCACATCAGCTTGTTCTTCGCCTTGTGAAAGGTGAGGGCCAGGTCGCAAAACCGGCACATGGCGGCTTGGCCACATGCCGGACAAACCACAAAGGGTGAGTGGCCCCTGCGGTTGAGCAAAACAATCGCCTGCTTTCCCGAGGCCAGGGTGGTTTTGATGGATTGCACCAGCCTGGCGTGCAGATGGGGTGAAGGGGAGGAAAATTTCTCCCGAATGCGACGGTCCAGGATTTCCACGCGAGGCATCGGGCGGTCGAGTACCCGATTGGGCAGGTCGATCCGAGCGCAAGCCCCCTTCCGTGCCAAGTGGTAGGTTTCCAGCGATGGTGTTGCCGACCCGAGGATCACTGGGATTTTTAGCATCCTCGCGCGCATCAAAGCCACATCACGGGCATGGTACCTGGGAACGGTTTCCTGCTTGAATGTGGGTTCGTGCTCCTCGTCAACGACAATCAGGCCAAGCTCACGCGCAGGGGCGAAGATGGCGCTTCGCGCACCGATCACCACCCGCGCCTTGCCGCTGGCTACCTCCCGCCATCGGGTCCGGCGTTCCGCCTCCTGCTGGTGGCTGTGCAGGACCGCCACCAACCCGAAGCGTTCACGAAA
>CAWUOE010000464.1:0-3265 GCA_963923355.1 uncultured Gemmataceae bacterium
GTGATTCTGGGTGATTCCCATGAATATGGCGACGAGATCACCCCGTTTGACCAGTCTGTCATCGAGGACCTGATGCTGCGGGAACTGCGCAAGGTGTTCCACCTGCCCGACTGGGGGATCCGGCGGCGTTGGCACGGCATCTACGCCAAGTACCCGGGTGGTTATGCTTTTCGTGCGGATCCGATACCAGGGGTATCGGTCAGCACGGGCACCGGTGGATCGGGAATGACGATGGCGTTTGGGATTGCCGAGGAATTCTGGAACCAGGAATCATGACGCCGAGCCGACCTAGGATCCGTGGCCTGTTGCTCGACTGGGCCGGCACCACCGTGGACCATGGGAGCCGCGCCCCGGCCCGGGTGTTTGTGGAGGTGTTCCAGCGATCGGGTGTGCCGGTGACGGAGGCTGAGGCCCGCGGGCCGATGGGCATGGCGAAGCGCGCCCATATCGCCGCTGTGCTGAATCTGCCCCGCGTGGCGCGCGCTTGGGAGGATCGACACGGGAAAGCGCCTGTTGATGCGGATGTCCAGCGGCTGTACGAGACATTTTTGCCCCTGCAGTTGTCAGTGTTGCGGCAGTATTCCTCGGTGATTCCGGGTGTACCGGAGGCTATCGCCTGGTGCCGGGCGCAGGGGCTTGGGATCGGCAGCACGACCGGTTACACGCGGGAGTTGATGGAGGCGGTTTGCCCGGTTGCCGCCGAAGGGGGCTACACGCCCGATGTGTTGGTCTGTTCGGACCAGGTTGCCGCCGGCCGGCCTGCGCCGTGGCTGAATTATCGGGCCGCGGAGGAAATGGGGATCTACCCGATGGAGCAGCTCCTGGTGGTGGATGACACCCCGCTGGGGATACAGGCGGGCAAGGCAGCTGGATGCCTGACGGTTGCCGTTTCGCGCACCGGCAATGCATTGGGGCTTGGGTTGGAAGAGATGGAGACCCTGACACCCGTGGAGCTGGGAAAACGGCTGGTGCAGATTGAGTTGGATTTCCGTTCTGGCGGGGCGGATTTTGTGATTGCCTCGGTGGCTGATCTTCCAGAGCTGCTGGAAAGGGAGAAACTGATGGGGTGAGCTGGTCGTGGGATTTCCAACCGTTGGGTGCTTAACGAGGCGGGTGCGGTGGATCCGAGATAATCGGGCTAGATATGAATAGATATCTCGAAAATTTTTGTAATTGCTTGGGCTTTTTTTAAATGAATCCGCCGCAAACTGAGATGAGAAAGTTCAATTTCCCCTGCGGTTTGATTGATTCACCAAAACTTCGCAAAAATTGGTATTCATTAGCGCATCTTAACCCATAAAAATGAAGAAGTCGCAAGCTTGTGGCGACTTACTTTTCTTTTCTGCAATCCGGGTGGTGCATGAATCGTTCACGAACACGTTCAGGGTTTACTCTGATTGAACTGCTGGTGGTGATAGCGATCATCGCGGTATTGGTGGGGTTGCTGGTGCCCGCTGTTCAGAAGGTGCGCGAGGCCGCCAACCGGATGAGTTGCAGCAACAACATCCGGCAGATGGGGATTGCCTGTCACAACTTTGCGGGAACCAATGACAACAACCTGCCGCCGGCCCGCGTTAGCAATACTGCCGGACGCGCCATCTACGGCAACTCGAACCGATCAGTCCTGGTTTTCTTGCTCCCATTCATCGAGCAGGATGCCCTTTTCAAACAATTTGATTCCCTGATGCAGCAGAATCCCACTGCCACCGGTGCGAACCGGCGGAACTGGAACCATGCGGATATGCGGCCGATTTACCAGACCCCGGTCAAGACCTTTCAATGCCCCTCGGCGCCCTCTGGCCGGACGGACAATTCTCCCGCCACTTACGCCGCGGTGGACAGCTACCTGAATGCCGCCACCACGGACTATCAGGTTTGCAATGCTGTGGAGATCAGCGCTGGCAGCGCGTTTGCCAACGGCTTCATCAAGTTGACACTGAACGAGGGGAACCGCTGGGGGATGTTGCAGAACAACCTGCCCACCAAGATCACCGACTGCACCGACGGCACCTCCAACACCATCATGCTGGTGGAAGACGCCGGGCGGCCCAAAGTGTATGCCAAGGGTAAGCTGCGGACCGACTCGTACCAATGGACATCCGGCGCCCCCTGGGCCGACAACGAGGGGCAATTCGGCCTGCACGGCTTCACCACGGACGGGATGGTTTCGGGCGGCCCCTGCGCGGTGAATTGCAGCAGCGCGAACGAGATCTATGCGTTCCACTCGGGTGGTGCCAACGTGATGATGGGTGACGGCTCGTGCAGGTTCCTTCGGGAAGCCATCGATATCACGACCGTTGCCGCCATGATCACCCGAAATGGTGGCGAGGTTTACAACCCCGACTGATGCTAAAACAGCTCCATCAACCGGTACGGGGCGCGGCATGCCGCGCCCCGATTTTTTCAGGACAGGGGAGGATTGAGGATGCAGCGTGGTTTGAGGCCTTTCCGGCAAGTGTTGCTGGGGGCGGGAATGTTGTTGCTTGTCTCGGGCTGTGGCGGAAAGGGTGGCGAAGCCGAGGTGGCAGTCGTGCCTGGCAAAGGGCGACTGACCCTGAAAGGGCAGCCGGGGGCGAATCTGTCGCTGACGCTGGTGCCAAGGGGCCAAGGGTCGACCATCCGGCCACAGGCTGTGACGGGGGCGGACGGATCCTTCGAGGTGACCACCTACAAAACCGGGGATGGTGGACCTGAAGGTCAGTACAAGGTGGTGGTGACCGTGGCGGTGGATCCCACCCTTTCGGACAGCAAGAAGGAGGAGATGGCTGGCAAGCTGGCGGCGGAGGCCAAGAAGGTTCCGCCGGCGTACCAAAAAGCCGAAACGACGCCGCTTAGCGTGCGTCTCGAGAAAGGGAAGCCGGATCTTGGGACGCTGGAGATCAAATGAGCCTGGTGTTTAAAAGCCTAAAGCATTCTTGGGCCACTCGGTTGGCATTTGGGTTTAGTTTGCCTTGGATAAAGTTTGCAATTGTTCTTTTGGGGAATTACTAATAATGAAATTCTCATTTAATTTATCGTTATAAAGCCGGTGCATTTGCACGAGCCCTTCTCGCACGGAAAGGAAAGTGCAGGGATTTTCGACCCACGAGCCGCTGTTGAAATATTGGATGCCGCTGGCTGGGTCGGTGTGTTCCTCGGCCCTGTGGGTGTGGCCGCAGCAGACGATGTCGACGGATCGGGATAGCGCCAGAGCGATCGCCTGGTCGCGGACATTGTTGGAGCAACGCAGGAAGGTTTTGGATGATTTTTTGGCAAAACGGGCCAC
>CAWUOE010000465.1:0-3255 GCA_963923355.1 uncultured Gemmataceae bacterium
AGATAGCGTAGCGTCTCGTGGGCTCGGAGATGTGTATAAGAGACAGTCGCTCGACCGCGAGGCGGCCGAGAAGATCCGCAGGCTGAAAAACTGGATCCTCTTCGGCAGCGACAGCCTCCCCAAGGGTGCCTCGCTCGAATTCGCCATCGCCAGCCAGTGGCTCCTCCGCATCGGGGTCACCATCCTGGTCCTCGGCATGGGCTTCTTTGTCAAATACTCCATCGATCAGGACTGGATCTCGCGCGAGGCCCGGGTGCTCGCCGCTGCAGCCGCCGGCATGGCGATGCTGGTGGGCGGGTCCCGCGTCCTTGCTGGTCGCTACGCCATCCTCGGCCAGGGCCTCATGGGCGCCGGCATCTCCACCCTCTACTTCAGCGCTTACGCCTCCCACACCCTCTACGGCATGGTCGAGGGGCCCACAGCTTTCCTCATCATGGCCGGCATCACGGCCCTGTCAGGCTTCATCGCCGTCCGCTTCAACACGGCCACCATGGCCATCCTCGCCGTGCTGGGTGGTTATGCCGCCCCGCTGCTGCTTCAGACCGGCCAGGATCCGGCCCCCCTGTTCTCCTACATGCTCGTCATCGCCATGGGCGTGCTGGGCATCACCACCCTGCGCGACTGGCCTCTGGTCAAGGGTCTGGCCTTCGTCTGCCATTACCTGCTCTTCCATGTCTTCGTTTTCCGCACCACCGGCGTCCAATCCTTCCCCGTCGCCTTGCCCTTCCTGGGCGCGTACTTCCTGCTCTTCTCCACCATGCCTTTCCTCCACAACCTCCGCCGGGGTGGCAAGTCCGGCCTGCTGGAACTGGTTGCCCTGCATGTCAATGCCGCCTACTGCTCACTCATCGGCTGGACCATGATGAGCCGCATGGGCTGGAGCGATTCCGCCATCGCCGCCTGCAGCATGGCCCTCGCCTTCTTCTACGCCGCTCACGCCTTCACCTACCTGCGGCTGCGCGTCAACGACAAGCCCATGCTGGTCTCCTTCATGGCGCTCTCCGCAGTATTCCTCGCCATGACCATGCCGCTCTACCTTTCCGGTCTCTGGCTCAGCACCGCCTGGGCAGTCCAGGCGGTCGCCATGGCCTGGATGGCCCGCCAGTTGGGCAGCGGCTTCCTCCGCCAGCTCTGCTACCTGCTCATCCTGATCGTGATGGGTCGCTACGCCTGCATCGACCTGCCCCGGCGTGCCTTCCTGCCGGTTTACTGGGATCAGAGCTTCCTCTGGCCCCTGCTGGCCGGCTTCATCACCCGCCTGGCCAGCTACGGCTTGCCCCTGGCAGGCATCATGACCGCCGGCCTCATGCTCGGCCAGGATGAGCGCAAACAGTCCTCCCTCATCCCCGCCGGCAACGACATCCCCGACAGGGCCAACCGCAACCTGGTCCGCAGCCTCACCGGTACCCTCGGTGCGGTCCTCGGCCTGGCCTACTTCGTCCTCGAGGTCAGCCAGACTGTCCGGGTCGCCTGCCCCGAGATGTACATGACCACCCTCACCCTGGTGGGCATCGCCTTCACCCTGCTGGTCACCCGCTGGGGCAGGCTCTGGGTCGGCGCCAACACCGCCACCACCCTCGCGGTGGTGCTGGCGGCCGGACTGGGCGGCAAGCTCCTCTTCCTCGACTTCGGCCCCCAGTTCACCAACTCTTACGACTTCATGATCTACGCCAACTGGTCTCCCCTGGGCCTCGCTTCCCGCCTGGTCGATTTCACCGCCTTCATCGGCTTCCTGATCGTCCTGGGCAATTGGCTGTCGCAAGGTGGCAAGAAGGATGCTCCGGCCTTGGTGGCCGCCGTCTCCCTGGCACTGTCCCTGCTGATCCTCACCACCGAGACGGTCAACCTGCTCCACATCCTGACCATGGATGCCTTCCGCCCCGGTGCGGTCTCCATCCTGTGGACCATCTACGGCTTGGGCCTCCTCATCTGGGGCATCCGCCGCCGCGATCGCCGGACCCGCTACGCCGGCTTGGCCCTCTTCACCCTCGTCACCCTGAAGGTCTTCCTCTTCGACCTCAGCGGGGCCGAAACCCTCTACCGCGTGGGGGCCTTCATGGCGCTGGGCGTCCTGCTGCTGTCCGGCTCCTTCCTCTACCTCCGCAACCAGAAGGCCATCACGGCCGGCTCCGTCGAAATGGGAGGCCAAGACCAATGAACACGCTCTTCCTTGCCTTGCAACTGGCGGTCATCCCCCCCGCGCAGGACGGCGGGGCGGACAACCGGTGGGCCCGGCCCCTCCGGTTCGCCCCGGTGGCCCAGCCGGCGCTCGTGGCGGTGGAGCTCGATGCCCACGCCTTCCGCTTCGCCAAACCAGACCAGTCCGATATCCGGGTGAGATCCGCCTCGGGTGTCCCCGAATCCCTGCTGGTCCGCCGGCCCACCCAGTCCCGGACTCGGATGGCCCCCTCAGACTTCCAAGCCGACACCGTGTCCGCCGGGCCCCAGCCGGGCGGTGCCTTTTCCCTGGTCCTGCGCCTTCGCCCAGGCCAGCCCCGCCCCAACAGCCTGCGCATCGTCTCCCCGCTCCGGGATTTCGAGAAACGGGTCCTGATTGAAGGGGTCACGACGGCAGGCGCCGCCGTCACCCTCGCCGAGGGTGTCATCGCCGACTACAGCAGCATCACCGACTTCCGCGCCGACTCCATCCCGTTCGACCCCGGCCAGCACCGCCAGTTCCGCATCACCATCGACAACCCGACCGTCCGTCAGGAATCCGCCCTCCGCGAACTGGTCCGCCGCGCCGGCTCGCCCCCCACCGAAAGGCTCCAGGTCACCACCCGCCCCTTCCGGGTTGACCGGGTCGAGTTTTCCGGCTTCACCGAGGTCACCGATGCCGAACCACCCACCTGGGACCGCGTCCCCCCCGGCGGGCTCATTATCACGCACGACAACACCTCGCGCGAAACCCACTACCAGTTCGAGACGGGCCTGCGCCCCCTGGTGGGCCTCGAGCTCACCGGCACCGAAGGCAGCTTCCGCCGGTCCGTCCGTCTCGAGATTCCCGAAAAGGTCCGCGGCGCCATGGTGTGGAGAACGGTCGCCTCGGGCGTCTTCAACCGCCTCTCCTTCCAGGGCGATACCAGCGAATCCACCCGCCTCACCTTCCCCGAGGCCCGGCATGGTACCATGCGCCTGGTGATCACCAACCTGGATAGCCCCCCCATCCAGGCCACCGGATTGCGGCTGCTCGCCGCGCGGGTCGAGGTGCTCTTCATGGCCGCCCCCGGTCAGTCCTACCGGCTCGAATACGGC
>CAWUOE010000466.1:0-3237 GCA_963923355.1 uncultured Gemmataceae bacterium
ATAGCGTAGCGTCTCGTGGGCTCGGAGATGTGTATAAGAGACAGGTCGATACCATTCTAGGCGAGGCGGTTTATCCGACAGGTATCCGGCCGTTGCCAGGATTTGCCGGTTTGTGGTAAAAAATCTGAGTCTTCGAGCAATCCGCCGAAGTGCCGGGGTCCTGAAGTATGGGCCACCGGTGGCGGGTTTTTGTTTTTTTTGACCGTAAGGAGTCTTGAGCGTGTCGATTATCAAGGTGGACGAGTTGATTGAAGCTGGTGTGCATTTCGGTCACCGGGCGAGCCGGTGGAACCCCAAGATGCGCCCCTACATTTACGGCAAGCGCAAACTTATCCACATCATCGACCTGCGCGAGACTGTCCGCGGTCTGCTTCGCGCCCACAAGTACCTCACCAAAATCACCTCCGAAGGCAGCCTGGTGCTTTTCGTCGGTACCAAGCGGCAGGCCAAGGAGACCGTTGAGCGCGAGGCCAAGCGTTGCGGTATGCCGTTTGTCACCGAGCGTTGGCTGGGTGGCACACTGACCAACTACCGCACCATCCGCGAGCGTCTGAAGCGCCTCACCGAGCTGGAAGCGATGTGGCTGGGTGCCAACGAGATCCCCAGCAAGGTGGACCTGAACGCCCACATGAAGAACATGCTGAACGAGGCCGGCCGTTTGGACATCAACCGGGCGCCCGAGTCAGCCATCATCCGCACCTACAGCAAGAAGATGGTGAGCACGCTGAGCCGCGAGTTGACCAAGATCCAGCGCAACCTGTCGGGTATCCGGGACATGGTCCGGCTGCCGGATGCCTTGGTGGTTGTGGATCCGAAGCGGGAGCATATCGCAGTGCAAGAGGCCCAGCGCATGGGCATCGCCGTGCTGGCGCTGATCGATACCGACAGCGATCCCGACACCATCGACCTGGCCATCCCCGGCAACGACGACAGCATCCGTTCGATCGAGCTGATCACCAGCAAGCTGGCTGACGCCGTTGTGGACGGCCGCGCCGCCAATGTGAACCGCGAAAGCAGCCAACAGGCCATGCGGCCCCGGCCGGAGCGGTCACTTTCAGACCGCGACTGATTGTTTGATCCACCGGGATGGGCCAAACCAGATGTCTGGCCCATCCCCTTTAACTCCCGGTTTTTTCCAACCGTTTTCTCACCGATATCGATTTGGATTCCCGCACGGGAATGGAGGAATGTGTCATGGCGGAAGTCACCCCCGCACTTGTCAAGACTTTGCGCGACCGAACCAATGCCCCGTTTGGCGATTGCAAGAAGGCGCTGGTTGAAGCCGATGGCGACATGGAGAAGGCCATCGAGATCCTGCGCAAGAAGAACAGCGCCATCCAGGCAAAAGCCTCCGGCCGCGAGGCCGGTGAAGGACGCATCGGCATCTGGGTCGCCCCGGATGGAGCATCCGGCGGTCTGATCGAACTGCGCTGCGAGTCTGCCCCGGTGGCCAAAAACGAGCTGTTCGTGGAACTGGCCAGCGACCTCGCCAACCATGTAGCGGTGAAGGGGCCCGCAGCGAACGCCGAGGCGATGGCCGAAGAAAAACACCACAGCCAGGCCAAGACCATCAAGGAGCGGATTGCGGATGTGGTGGGCCTGCTGCGCGAGAACATCCAGCCGCACCGGATGGTGCGCTACCAAGGCGGCCAGGTTGGCGGCTACGTCCACCATGACGGCACCGTGGGTGTCATCATCCATTGTGAGGGTGGCAAGTCCGATCCGGCACTGCTGCGCGACATCGCGATGCACATCGTTGCCAAGACCCCGATGGCAATCAGCCGGGACAAGGTCGATCCCGCTTTGATCGCCAAGGAGCGCGAGGTTTCCAAGGCCCAGGCGGAGGAGACCTCGAAGGGCAAGCCAGCGAACATCGTCGAGAAGATCGCCGAGAACCGGTTGAACACCTGGCTGAAGGAAAGTGTTCTGGAAGAGCAAACCTTCGTCAAGGATGAGTCCAAGACAGTGGGTGACCTGCTGAAGGCCGCCGGCCTGAAGGCTGTTGCCTTCACCCGTTACAAAGTGGGCGACGCGTCCGCCTGATGCTTTTGTGCCACGGGATTAGGGAGACCGGGCGACCCTCAGGGTTGCCCGGTTCTTTTTTTGCCCCAGGGCAGGGTGCCCTATCCTGCTGATGGGTGGAAGCCACTGGTTGGATGGAAAAGTGGATGGCGGATTTGGAGGAAGAGTTGCTGGCGATGGTTGCCCGGGAGGAAGCCCTCCACCCGGAGCAGCCACTCTGTTTGTTTCCGAGGTTGGTGCTGGCTGACTGGCTGGAGGAACATCAGGGGCAAGCTGGCCATCTGCGAGCGGAGTTTATCCGACTGCAGGTGGCCAGCGAGGAAGCCGGGCTGCCCTGTGGCCTGCCGTTATTGGCCGATGAGCCACCTTTGCGATTACCGAGTCACCTAGCCCGGGCGGAGGCCTCACATGGCCTGGCTTGCCGAAGCCAGGCCATACGTTTCTTCCGGGAAAATTCCCAAGCCCTTTTGGAGCCATATCCGGATTGGCTGCGACCTCACCTGGTTTTTCGGGGCGGTTTGCCTTGGTTGTGCCATCTGGCGTGGGACCTTTGGCAGCACCAAGCCCAATCGATCTACCGGGAAGGCCTTGGATGGCGGCTGGGCACGGTGCGCGCCTGGCGATTCAACTCACCCATTGACGGGCCGCAAGGGTTTGAGCCCGTTCATTGGCTTCCCGGGACTCCCCACACGTTGGAAGTGAGTGGGGTTGGCGCGGCAACCGGCTTTTTCCGAAGCGCGGGTGTGGAGGGATGGTTGAGCACGGTACGAGACCTGACGCTGTCTCGTTGGGCCTTTCCCAAGGCCCTGGCTTTGGGCATGGCACCGACCCGCCAGCGCACGCCGGCCTTGAGGCGATTGGGGCTGCAGGCCAACCAGATTGAATTTGAGCAGATGCTGGAACTGGGGCGGATGGGTTTACCCCCGGATCTTGAGTCACTCAGCCTTGCCAGGAACCGGCTCACCTTTGAGGATTCGGTTTTCTTTTTTGAAGAAGGTTGGGCCCTACCACGGCTAACGGAATTGAACCTTGCCGGGACTGGAGCCGGCCTGGGTGTCCTGTACAACCTGGGCCGCAGCCCGCTTTGCGAGAATCTGGCGCGGTTGAACCTTGGCCATGGAGAAATCGATGAAACGCTGGATGTGGAAATGCTGCTCGATGCGGCTTTCCAGGGACTGGAGGAGCTGGACCTGACCGGCAATCGACTGACCGACG
>CAWUOE010000467.1:0-3221 GCA_963923355.1 uncultured Gemmataceae bacterium
ACCAAACTGGGGCTGAAACCCGGTTATTTTCTGCATGTGGGAACACTGGAACCGCGGAAGAACCTGGCCATGCTGGTGCGGGCATGGTCGGGCCTGGGCAAGAGCGTCCGGGAGGCCCATCCTTTGGTTTTTGCCGGTGGGAAAGGGTGGGGTGACGAGGAACTGCAGCGGGAGATTCGGCGGGCCCCCGAGGGCATCCATCATTTGGGATATGTGGATGAACGGCTGATACCCGCCCTTTACCGAGGGGCCAACTCTTTGGTGATGCCGACCCATTACGAGGGGTACGGGATGCCTGTCGTGGAAATGCGCGCGACCGGCGGGGCGGTGATCACCTCGCTGGATCCGGCCGTGCGCGAGGTGGCCGGGCCTGACACCCCCGGGGTGGACGGGCAGGACGAGGACGGCTGGCGGCAGTCGATGGAGCGAGCCGCAAGTGATCCGGCCTGGCTGCAGGGACAACGGGCGGACGGGCCGGCGTGGGCGGCCAGGCACACCTGGGATCGCGGAGCGCGGGCTGTGGTGGAGGCCTGCCACATCGCCATGGGCACAGCCGAAGGTGGCGGGCAACGGACGGTGGCGGCATGAAGGTTGCCAGCGGCAGCGAAGGGGCCGGCGCCACGAGGAAGCGGGGCCTGAGAGCGCTGCCCGGAAAGATCCGACGGGCCCCGCAATTCCTTCTGAAATTACTGCACATGGCGCGTTTTTCCGCGCAGGCGTGGAAGCATTCGCGCAGGTCGCCGCTGTTCCAGATTTTTGATGCGGCGGATTGCGCCGGCGAACTGGCCCCCGCCGGTATGGTTTGGGACAATTCGGCCACCCAACTTTTGGCCGCGGGTAACGATTCGGAACGGCTGATGCTGTGGGTGATCCGCCTGCTGCAGGATCAACCGGAATTGCGCCAACGATTTCCCAAGGCAATTTCCGAAGGGCCGGGAGGCGGCTTTGGACAATGGCTTTTGGCCAGCGGCGAAAAATCGCTCTCGGCCGAGCAGGCGGCAAGCCTGGGCCAAGCCTGGGCCGTCCAGCCTTCGCTGGGTGCACGGCGATTGTGGCAGCATCTGGACCATTTGCGAACCCTTTTGCCCAAGGGGATTCTGCCCCCCTGGAGGCGGAGCCTGGCACGCTGGATGGTGCGAACGGCCCGGCCAGCGCATGGGACCAGCCTGTCCAGCATTTTGTGGTTTCTGGCGGAGTTGGAGGAGGATGGAGCGGGTGGGACCGATGAACTGTGGTTGGATTCACCCACTCTGCAGGCCCGGTTCCCCTTGGCACAGGTGGAACCAACCGACCGGGAACGCTACTGGAAACACCTGAGCGGATACCCGCGCATGGCCCCCACCGTGGGCAAGGCGAGGCGGGAGGCACCGCGGGGTTTCCCACTTCCCAAAACAGATCCGGAAGGGGTGAACCTGTACGGGCACTTCTGTTACCCCTCCGGATTGGGAGAGGCCGCCTGGCAGATCCGGCGCGGTTTGGAAGCGGCCGGGGTGCCCGTGGCCCCCAGGGACATGCCCGCGGCCATCCAGCATGACATCCATGACCGGGACTGGATGCGCGGGCCGGAAACACACCCTGTGAGCCTGCATATCCTGCCGCCGGAACACCAGTTCCATGAGATTTACGCGCGATCGATGAGCCATCCGCGGCGTGATGCCAAGCGCGCGGCGGTCTGGTATTGGGAACTGGAAAAAACGCCGGCCCTCTGGGCGCAGCGTGCTCGCCGGTACGATGAAATCTGGGCGCCCACCCGCTTTATCCGGGACAGTTTCAGAGAGGTCATGCCGGTGCCGGTGCGGACGGTTGCCCCGGGCGTCTCGCTGGGCCCCGTGGCGGACCGGGACCGCGCTTGGTTTGGCCTGCCGGCTGATGCCTTCCTGGTGCTGTTCGCGTTTGACATGTGCAGCGTGATGGAGCGGAAAAACCCTCTGGGGCTGATCCGCGCCTTCCGCCGGGCGTTCAAGCCTGCGGATGATGCCCTGCTGGTGATCAAGGTGACACGCGGCTCGTTCGACCCGGACGGGATGAATCTGCTGTTGGCCGAGCAAGCCAAAGGGCAGGTCCGCATCATGGACCGCGTGATGAGCCGCGCGGACGCGATGGCGCTAATCGCCTGCTGCGACACCTACGCCAGCCTGCACCGGAGCGAGGGATTCGGGCTGACCCTGGCGGAGGCGATGCTGCTGGGCAAGCCGGCGGTGGGGACCAACTACTCCGGCAACCTGGACTTCATGACGGCTGAGGTGTCGCGCCTGGTGGATTTCAACAAGGTGGTGATCGCCACCGATTTGCCGCAATACCCCAAGGGTGTGGCGTGGGCCGAGCCGAACGAGGAGCACGCCGGCGCGATCCTTCGGGAACTGTATGACCGGCCCGATGAGGCCAGGGAAATGGCGCTCCGGGGGCGAGACCACGCGGAAAAGGTGTTAAACCCCCTGGCCGCCACGGAAAGGGTGCGGCAAGAATTGAAAAGGCTGCGTGGATAATAGAAAAAGGCGTGCATCCAAAGATGCACGCCTTGCATTACCTGGGAAGATTGAGAGATCAATCGACCTTGGAGGAAGGTTGGGCAGGCTTGGCACCACCACCACCGCCACCTGCAGCCTTGGGTGCGGGGGGAAGGGGCATATTGGTGTCCTTGACAGGAACCGTCTTGGTGTCCTGGCCGCAACCGACCACGAAAGCCAATCCCGCAATCATCAGAAGCAATTTTTTCATTGTGAAATACCCTTTCTTAACCGTGCAAAATCAGTTGCTGAGCCGGCCGGAATCATAGACTTCGCCGTCCATCATTCCGGACATCTGTTGGAGGACATACCAGTCGCTGCCTGCGGTGGTGGGGTTCCTGACGCCGGTGGCCCCGATGCGCAGGGGACGGATGGAACCGTCACCAAAGGCGAAGTTGACCACCTGAGAGTGGCGGCTGGAAAAATAGTTCCAGCCACCGTTGGTGGCACCTGCGCCGCCACCGGGAGCCAAGCCGAACTTGGTGCCGAGGCAACCAACAGACATCCATGGCCAGATGAAGTCTTTTTGGCCACCCTGGGCCAAGCCACCCAACCCTTCGCCGAAAGCGAGGGTGTTGGACGAACCATCCTGAATGGCTGCGGTCTTGGTCTTGGACCTGTTGGTGTAGATGCCAACATACTTTTGAAGATTGACACCGGGACCATCGGAAGCCGACGAGGTGCTGACCCCATCACCCAAGGCACCGGCAACTC
>CAWUOE010000468.1:0-3215 GCA_963923355.1 uncultured Gemmataceae bacterium
ATCTGGGGCCCGCGCAGGTTGCTGTCGAGCTGGAGCTGCTTGATCTCGTCGGCGATCGAGTTGAGCGCGACGCCTTCATAGATGTAGTGGGCGGGTGGATCCTTGCGGCTCCAGTTCAGGGTCTCCTGGCGGGCCTGCTCGCGCACGTTCTCGCGGTACTCGCGGTTGGCGGTCGCCTCCTGGCTGCGCAGGTTGGTTTCCTCGATGCGGGTCTTGTCCCAGTCGAGCCGGCTCTTGTAGCGGGCCTGCTCGGCCTGCTGCTGCTCGACCCGGGCCTGCTGGATCTGCATCTGGTACTGGCCGTTGGCGTTGGTGACCGAGGCCAGTCCCTGCATGTAGCCGCCGTAGGGACCGGGGTAGTAACCACCCCAGCCGCCGCCGAAACCACCGCCGTAGCCGCCACCGGTCAAGCCGTAGGTTCCGCCGCCCCACTGGGCCAGCGCGGCGCCGGAAACCGAGGCAAACAAAACGGCCGCCATCATCAAGCGCATGCCGCGAACCATGGATCCACCTCCAGAACCAACCAGGGCGCAGGGCCCTCTCGTGCTTGCCACCACAGCCGATCCCGCCCACCCGGGGGCGGGAAAGGCATCAGGGTTTCTTGGGAGCCGCGGGCACCTTGGGGGCCGGAGCGGCAACCGGGAGCAGCTTCAACTCATTGAGCCGTGTTTCCCACTGCTTGACCGACTTGGCGCGGGCCTCTTCCGGATCGTTGGGGTTGAACCCGAAGCGGACGCCGTCGGGCACCATGTGATTGAGGTACCAGGAAGCCAGGCCACGGATGGCGGACCTGTCGTTGGACAGGAGCTTCAGCAGATACTTGTAGGTGGACGGCTGAATCTTTTGCTCCTCGGTGAAGCCGATGAACAGGTCGATCAGCACAACCGCCTGGGCCGGGGTGGCCGGGCCGCCATGCTTGCCCCCGGTCTTCTCCATCAGCTCGGGGATGCCCTTCAGCAGGAAGTCGTACATGGTCTTGGCGCGGTTGGGACCGCCACCCAGCCAATGACGCACGGCCACGATGGCCTCATCCACCACATCGGGGTTCGGGGAGCGGTTGACCGTGATGAAGATGCGGGCCAAGTCGCCGACAGCGCCCGCCAGGTGGACGGCGGCCACGCGCTTGGCCGGGTCGCTGCTGGAGCCGTACTCATCGATCACCGCGGCGATGTCGCCCTTCTCGGCCAGCTTCGCCTCGATCTCCTTGACCATGGCGAGGTGCTTGGCCGCGGAAGGGTCCTTGGCATCCGCCAGGACCCACGCGGGCACCTTGTCGAGGTGGGTGGGGACAGGCTCGTGCCCTTCCTTGCTGTCGAAATTCAATTGGGACCGGCCGGGTGGCTGGTTCAATTTCATGAAGGTGTCATGGTCGGAGTAGGCCACCTCGCCCTTGATCACCACCATCAGGCCGCGGCCGACGGGCTTGATCATGTTTTCGGGGGAGGCCTCGGGATCGAACTGGGCGCCGGGCATCAGGCGGCCATAGGTCTCGATGGCGCAGCGGGAACCGGGGGTCACCAGTTCAAGATCATGCTTGTGGCCGCCGGCGTGGATGCGGACCTTGGCCGGCCCGCTGGATTTCTTGTTCTCCAGATCGATCCTGCCCGGCTCGAGCTGGAACTCGAAATCAAAGCCTTCGGTGGCCTTCAGAACGGTCAGTCCCGAAGTCTCGACGGGCATCGGGTCATTGCCGGTCAGATCGGCCAGCAGCTCGGCCTCGACGCCGTTGCTCATGATGACCGCGGAACCGGCGGAAACCACACGGGTGCCGGGGGCGATCGCGCCGCCCTTGTCCGCCACCTTGAACTTGCCGTCCACCGCGACAAGGGCCGAGCCCTTGTCACTGGCCAGGACCGGTCCGGCGGAAGGAAGGGTCAGTTGGGAAGCCCCGGCGGCGGGGTTCGCTATCGCCACCCCATTGGGACCGGGGGTGGTGGCGGGGGGCTTGCCGGTGCCCTTGGCATCGGCCACCTTGCGTTGGCCGCACCCGGCCATGGCGACGCAGGCGCCCACCGTCAACATCAGAGGCCAGGCCTTCTTGCGAAACATCTTGCGCGTCTCCTGCGGCGATTGTCCCGGGAAAACCATCCACCGGAAAATCAGCCAAACCCTGGAAAACGAGTCTCGAGAAACAGGCAGGGGACCACCGGTCCCCTGACGCGGTTATTTCACATCCACCACGACGAGCTTCAGCACGGCAGGCTGGCTGGCCTTGTTGGTGGCCAGGTCGGTCACCTTGATCTCCACCGTGTAGCTGCCGGCCTTGTTGAGCGGGATCTGGAACTGGCCGGACAGCAACTGGGTGCTGGCGGGGACCTTGTTGGGCTGGGCCGCGTCGATGGCGATGTTGGGCTTGTCGGTCACGACGGCGCCCTTGTCATCCTTCACCACCAGCTCGACCTTCAGCTTGGGGTGGTTGGTGCTGGCCTCGCGGGTGAAGCCGACCACGGAGAATCCGACAAAGGCCGGCTGGCCGGTCGCGAACACCTGGGAGCTGGCGCGCAGCGCCTGGTCGGCGAAGATGCCGGCGCGCACCACCGCGAGGGCGGGCTCGAGCAGGGTGACATCCTTTTCGGTGGAGGCGGTGCCCTTGCCCACCACGTCGGTGGCGGTGACCTTCACCTTGTAGGTGCCGGCGGGGGTCTTGTTGCCCACATCGACGCGGGCGTTCAGGTGCAGTTTTCCACCCTTGAAGAGGTCAAGAGCGGGTGATTCGCCGCTGTCCTGCTTGTACTCGAGCTTGCCGTCCTTGCCGAAGACCTCGGTGGTGAGCTTCACCTTGGCCACGCCGTTGGTGTCGGTCTGGAAACCGGTCAGCTCGAAGCTGAGGTAGACCTCGTCCCCGGGGAAGACCTGGGCGCTGGAGCGATCAGGGCCGGGAGCGCCGTACGTGAGTCGGGAGTTGTCAATCTTGAGGGAAGACTGGTCACTCACCACGATGGCCAAGAGGCCTGCAACGGCCGCGGGGCTTAAGAACATGCTCCAACCTCCAGGGCGAAAAACCGCGAGCCAGGATTGCTGACTGTCAGGAAATGTCCAGCAAACCAAGGCAAGCCGGAAGGACACAAAGACTCTCTGCATCACGATAAACACTGACAGGGCTTGTGGCTAGCACAAGATGCACGGCTGTTTTGGGGATTGCCAAAGAGTGGCGTGTACAACCCCAGCAGCTAGACTTTTCAGAATAAACAGCGAATATATTTTTATATTATATA
>CAWUOE010000469.1:0-3213 GCA_963923355.1 uncultured Gemmataceae bacterium
CCCGAGAGTTCGGCCGGATAGGCGTCCCAGCGCGCCGCCAGACCGACCTGTTCCAGCAGGGCCATGGCCCGCACCCGGGCCTCCCCCGCGGACGCCCCGGCCAGCACGGCGGGAAGCAGCACGTTGTCCAGCGCGCGCAGTCCCGGAAGCAGGCCGCCATCCTGCGGCAGCAGGGCGACCTGAGCCGCCCGCGCCGCGTTCGCCTCGGCCGATGTCAGGGTGCGCCAATCCCTCCCGTTGATCAGCGTCCCGCCGGAATCGGGCCGGCACAGTCCGCCCATCAGGGCCAACAAGGTGGATTTTCCGGATCCGGATGGACCTATTATGGCGACAAACTCGCCCGCGCCGATCCGCAGGTCGGCCCTGTCGACGGCTAGGATCGGCCCCCGCCGCGTCGAGTAGGAGAGACTGGCCTCCCGCGCCTCGAGTATGGGTGTGTCGGTCACGGCCCATCGCCCCGCAGCAGGGTCCAAGGCTGGCTGGCCGAGGCGAGCCAAGTGGCCAGGGCGGCGCCAGCCACCGCCGTGCCCGCGACCGCCGCGCCGGACGCCAGGCAGTACCAGGCGCATTCCCAGGCGGGCGGCAAGGCAAGGGTGATCGACCGCTGCTCCAGGGCGAATCCAAAGGTCCGCAAAAATGCAGCGATGATCCCGAAGGCGACGACGCTCCCCGCCAGCACCCCGGCCAGCGCGGCAAGCCCTGCCTCGGTCGCAACGGTCAAAACAATGTGCCGCCGCGGCACCCCCAGCGCCAGCAGTGTTCCCAACTCCCGGCGGCGCTCGGCCAGCATCCCCGCATAGGCCACCCCGACGAGAACGGCTGGAGCCACCAAGGCGACCGCCAGGGTCGCCAGCGAACCCCTGGAAAGCGACTCGACGGACTGCCGGATGGCAACCTGGCTCCCCGGCCCGGTGTGGACGGTGAGCCCAGGTTCGGACGCCGCCGCGAAACGAAGTTCCTCAGGCCCGCGGTCCCTGCCCAGCCGAACCAGGACACCGCTGGGAGTTTCCAGGGAGTTCGCCGGGAAAGGCTGGCCATCGGCCAGAACGGCTCCCGCCGAAGCCAGCCGATCGGCGGTGTCCGGACCGATGAAGAGCGACCGCTCGAAGGGGCCCGCGCCGGCCAACCCGAGCTTCCCGTGGACGGTGGCCTCGACCCCCTGCAGGACCAGACGCTCCCCCACCCGCTCCGGCCTGCGCCCACCCGCGATGATATCGCCGGGCCCGAATGGACGGCCGATGCTCTCCACCACCCAGGGCAGCACCGTCAGGTCACTGGCCGGATCGAAAACCACCAATTCGGTGGGCAGGTGTCCTGCCGTGTCGGCCATCCGCAGCGTCCGCTGGGGGGCGACCCGATCGACCGCCTGAAAGGCCCCGACGCGTTCTACCGCGCCCGGCCCCAGCAGGGCGCTCCCAGGCTCGACGGTCAGCAGCAGCGGCGTGAGGTTGGCCGTGACCCCGGCCGGAAGCACCACCGCGTCGGCCCCCATCCGGTCGAGGTTCCGATCCAGGGAGCGGTGGATTGAGGCGTGGAACACCAGCGACCCGAGGGCGGCGGCGCATGCCAGCGCGATGCCCGCCGCGAGGAACCCGAGCCTCCAGGGCCGGCGGCCGACGTCGGCGGCCGCCATGCGCAGCAGGACCGGCAGGTGGCGCGCGCCCATGGTCAAACCGTGCAACTGCGGCTGAACTTCAGTTGCTCGACCGTGGAGGGGACGATGACGCAGTCATGGTGGCCGCCGAAGTTGGGCATGTAGCCGACCTGCTCCAGCGTGTCCTGGCGGAAGACGAAGGCCCCGGCCTCCATGCGCTGGAAACCCGAGAAGATGACGATGGCGTATTTGCCATCGTAGGTGGTGCAGGTGGTCTGGGCGTCCACGCCGATGTTGCGGAACTTCTTGATGATCTTCCAGGATTTTGTGTCGACCACCACCACATCCGAACGCATCGGCTTGGGCCGCAGGACGGTGAAGAAGCACTTCGTGCCGTCGATCGAGTAGTTCAGGTGGAACGGCGACGGGTACTCGCCCTGCCATTCGGGGTCCTTCACGAAAGTCACCCGTTTCCACTTGCGCGGGTCCGCATCAGTGGTGTCGAACACCGCCACGTTGTTGGCCCGCAGGTTGTTCATCATGCACAGGAAACCGCCGTCGGGGTGGAACCCGGACTCATGGATCGGATTGCCCACGGCGGGAAGGTCCACCACCCAGGTGTCCGGGGAGCCGGAGATCTTCCGCACCGGGAAATTATCCTGGATCCCCTCGTTGGCCTGCAGGAAGCAGAGGGGCTCCCAGTTGGAACGGTCGAGGATGAAACCGCCCCCGCACATCCTCAGGCCCATCAGCGAGTGACGGTTGGCCGGGTGGTGCAGGCAGAAGTCCAGGCCGGTCAGGCCGCGCGGGTCGTTGCCGGGGATTTGCCCCCGCTCGACGCGCAGCTCCGCCATCGGCGCCATTTCGAAATTGATCTTGTTCCCCCGGGTGCCCTCCAGGTCGTAGCGACCCAGGTCCAGGCTAGGCGAGAGGCGTGTCAGCACGATCCGCCCGCCCTTGAGCCAGGTCGATCCCAGGTCGTCGGCCTTCGGTTGCCAGTCCGCACGGAAGGCGGCCAGGACGCGGGTCCGCTCGCCACCACGGGCCCTGGAGAAGAAGGCCACGATGTCCTTCTGACCGTCACCGCAGGCGAACCCGTTGCCGTCCGGAAACGGGACGGTGTGCACGCCAAGCCCCATCCCCGTGGTCTCCGCCACGTCCTCCAGCAGCTCCATCTGGCCGGTCTTCCCGTCGTAGCCAACCCGGTAGATGTGGTTGCCCTGACCGGCCTGCCCCAGCATGCCGTTCTCGCGGATCCGGGTCTTCAAACCGTACATCAGGATGTTGTCGCCCCCCTGGGTGGAGTTGATGAACTCGAAACCCTTGTAGGGGTCGCCCGAATCGGCCGGGAAGGCGGCCAGGTGGTGCGAGATCGGGCAACTGTCGCCATAGTTCCAGTAGGAGATCCAGGCCAGTGTCCTTTGCGTGGACAGGTCGACGGCATGGGTGCCGCCCCCGAGTTTCTGGGGGGTGAGCAGGATATGCCGACCCAACTGTTCACGGAGCCCCTCGTAACGGGCTTCCTCCACCCCCGAACCCTGTGCCGCGCCGGCCGGCAGGGGCCGACCTCCCAGGTACCGGTAGGCGCCAAAGGCCCCACAGCCCGCCAGTCCGGCGGC
>CAWUOE010000470.1:0-3206 GCA_963923355.1 uncultured Gemmataceae bacterium
CTGCCCGAGCCCTAATCGTCCGGGCTGAAAACGGCTATCATCAACCCCGGGTGAACAGCCCGGGGTTGTTTCTTTTCAGGGGTGCCTTTTTATGTTCCACCGCAGACAGATGCTGGCCGGGGTTGCGGCTGCCGGCGCAATGGTTGCCAGCGGACGATCCCCCGCCCCCGCCCGGGGTGCCCAGCCTCCGCCGGGCATGGCCCACCGGCCCTACCGCATCG
Organism: uncultured Gemmataceae bacterium; assembly: GCA_963923355.1. Classification (GTDB taxonomy): domain Bacteria; phylum Planctomycetota; class Planctomycetia; order Gemmatales; family Gemmataceae; genus UBA6894. The sequence goes on from CAWUOE010000470.1 coordinate 222, forward strand.
GCGTCTCCACCTATTCCTTCTGGCATTTCAAGGGCCAGCCGGTCCCCATCGTCGATTGCATCGAGCAGGCCGCCGTCATGGGATTTGACGGCGTGGAGATCCTCCATGTCCATATGGAGAAGGAGGCCGAGTCCCGCGGCCGCAAGGTGAACGGCTCCCTGCTGAATGAGATCAAGCAGCGCGCCTTTGCCGTGGGCATGCCGCTGATGGGGTTCTCCACGCACCAGGGCTTCGTCTCGCCCGATGCCGAGGTGCGCCAGAAGAATGTCGCCCACACGGCGGAGTGCCTGCGCCTGGCCCACGAGCTGGGCATCCCCACCATTCGCGTCAACACCGGCCGGTGGGGCACCATCAAGAGCTTCGATGAGCTGATGGCCAACAAGGGGCGTGAACCGTTGCCCGAGGGACGCACGCTGGATGAGGGGTTCGCCTGGGTGCGGCAATGCTTCGAGGAACTGGTCCCCACGGCCGAGAAATACGGCGTGGTGATGGGCCTTGAGAACCACTGGGGCCTGGGCCGCGAGGCCGCCGGCGTTCTGCGGGTCATCCAGTCGGTGAAGTCGCCGTGGCTGCGCGCCACCATGGACACCGGCAATTTCCTGGAGGACGCGTACGACCAGATGAAGGCCCTCGCCCCCGAGGCGGTGCTGATCCAGGCCAAGACCTATTTCGGCGGCGGGGAGTGGTACACCCTCGACACCGACCACGCCAAGGTTGCCTCCATCCTCCGCGACGCCGGCTACCGCGGCTGGATCTCGCTGGAGATGGAAGGGAAGGAAGACCCCAAAACCGCCGTGCCCAAAAGCCTTGAACTCCTGCGCAAGGCCTACGCATGAGCGGGTTGTCGGCCCGCGCGCTGTCCGCCCTGGCGGTCTGCCTCGCGCTGACCGCCGCCGCCCCCTTCGCCGACGATAACGAGCCGCCTCCACCCGCGCTGGCGGCGTCGCCTGTGCCGGAGCAGACCGCCCTGGTCCAGGTGGGTGGCCCGGGGGGGACGCTGCCGCTTGCTTCCCTGGCCGGACCCAGGGGCACGGTGGCGGTCTTCCTGTCATTCGATTGCCCCATGGCCCGGAATTACCTGGCCAAGCTGGGCCGACTGTCCGCCAGGTTCAAGGCGCTGGGTGTTACCCTCATAGGCGTGCTGCCAGCCGATTCCCTTCCAGCCGCCAAGGCGAAGCAGGAGGAAGCCTTCCGCCTGCTGGAAAGGCGTACCAATGAGATGGCTGTCACCATCCCCCTCTGGCTCGACCGCGAGGGGGAATTACAAAAGGCCCTCGATGCCCGTGTGACTCCCGAGGCTTTTCTGCTCGATGCCAAGGGGAAGGTGGTCTACCGCGGCCGGATTGATGACGCCTACTCCGCGCGCCTCGAGCACCGCGGCAGGGTGGACCGCGAGGACCTTGTCCTGGCCGTCGAATCCCTGGCCGCCGGCAAGGCGGTGGAACGCGCTTCCACCCGGGCCTATGGCTGCGCACTGGCCCGGCCAGTGCCGGCAAAGGCGGCCACTCCCGGCGTGCCTACCTACCACGCCGCGGTGGCCCCCATCCTGAAGAACCGGTGCGCCGGTTGCCACGCGGCCGGGGCCCTGGCCCCCTTCGCCCTGGCGAATTACGATGACGCGCTGCGCTGGGCCGGGGACATCCGCGATTTCACCAAGGCCCGCCGGATGCCCCCGTGGCTGCCCGCCACCAGCGTGCCACTGCGCGATTGCCGGCAGATGCCCGATTCGGAGATCCAAACCCTGGCCCGCTGGGTGGAGGGGGGGTGCCCCGAGGGGGAGAAGCCCGCCGACAATTCTTCTCCACTGGCGATGAAAATTGGCGATAGTTGGGCCCTGGGGCCTCCCGACCTGATCCTCGATGCCGGGGCCGATGTGGAGGTTGCCCCCGAGGGGAAGGACCTGTTCCGGTGCCTGGTCCTGCCCACCGGCCTCAAGGAGGGGCGGTATGTCACCGCCTATGAAGTGAAGCCCGGCAACCAGGCCGTGGTCCATCACATGGTGAATTTCCTGGACAACCGCGGCCGCGCCCGCCGGTTGCAGGAGAAATTCACCGAGCCCTCGGGTTCGTCCGACAGGGGTCCCGGGTACAACTTCTCCACCGGCCCCGGTTTCTTTCCCCCCACGGGCGACCTGGGGGGCTGGGCCCCGGGCAGCACGCCCCACAAGCTCAGCCCCGGGGTGGGCTATTGGCTGCCCGCCGGCACCGATGTGGTGATGCAGGTCCATTACCACCGCACCGGCAAGCCCGAGGCCGACCGCTCGCGGCTGGGCCTCTATTTCGCCAAGCCGGGCGAGGAAATCACCCGGCCCTTTCAGGTCATCCCGGTGGGCGCCCTGTTTCTGTCGATCCCGGCCGGCAACCCGTCCTACGCGGTCTCAGGCAAGGTGTTCCTGTGCGAGGACTGCACGCTACACATGCTGATGCCCCACATGCACCTGCTGGGCAAATCCATCCGCCTCACCGCGCAAAAGCCCGGCGAACCCGAGCAGGTGCTGCTCGACATCCCCCGCTGGGACTACAACTGGCAGGAGCACTATTTCCTGCAGCAGCCGATGAGGCTGCCCAAGGGCACCCGCCTTTCCGTCGACGCCGTCTTCGACAACAGCCGCCTGAATCCCCGCAATCCCCACAGCCCACCCAAGACCGTCCTGGTCGGCGAGGGCACCACCAACGAGATGTGCTTCGGCTTCTACGGCCTTACACGGGATGCCGGCGGGCCCGTCTCCGTCTCGCTCACCCCCGGTGGCTTCCCCCTCCGCCGTCTGGGTGAGCTGCCCAAGTAACCAAAAAGATGGCCGATCGGGTGAGCCGGGTGCGGCAGCGCCCGGGCCGCTGGCGCATTCAAAAACCTTTCTCCAATCCCCAAAAAAACAAACCCCCTCTCCGTCACCAGAGAGGGGGCCTGCCAAAAATCGGTTGTCAGAAATACTGCCCGTCCCGGGCTTATTTCAACCCACCCAGATAGGCCAGCAGGTCGAGGAAC
>CAWUOE010000471.1:0-3195 GCA_963923355.1 uncultured Gemmataceae bacterium
ACACAAGGAGTATCGTCGGCAGCGTCAGATGTGTATAAGAGACAGGGATACGGCTCCACTACCTCTACCCGGCCCATGTGACCGATGATCTGGTCCGGGTTCTGGGTGAGGGTGGGCGAATCCTGCCGTATATCGACATGCCCCTGCAGCACATCAACGACAGGGTTCTGAGGCGGATGAACCGCAAAACCACGCGCGCCGCCACCGACGAGATCCTGGGACGATTGCGTAGTGCCATCCCCGGCCTGGTGATGCGATCCACTTTTCTGGTGGGCTTCCCGGGTGAGACCGAGGCGGAATTCGAGGAGCTGTGCGACTGGGTGGCGCGGGCAGGCATCGAGCGGCTGGGAGTATTCCCCTACAGTCACGAGGAAACCACCCCCTCCAGCCGGCTGGACGGCCAGTTGCCCGAGGAGGTCAAAACCTACAGGCGGGACCGTCTGATGGAGGTGCAGCAGGCGGTGGCTTTCCGCCATGCGGCCGCCCAGGTGGGAAAACGGATCCCGGTCATCGTGGATGGTGGCGATCCGGAAATGCCGGGTTGGGTGCTGGCCCGCAGTGTTGCCGACGCACCGGAAATCGACCCGGTCGTCCGAATCAAGGCGCCTGCCCGTTCAAAGTCCGCCGCCCGGCTGGAAGCTGGCGAGATTCTTGAAGTGGAAGTCACCGGTGCCGATGGGTACGACCTGGTGGCCAAACCAGCCAAGGGTTCTGCCTGATGCCGCCAACTGGCAAAATGACGCTGAATAGGGATGACGGGGCGTTTCGGATTGGCCAGAATAATCGTTGTTACCGCATCCGGCGTTTGACAGTTAGACGGGCCAGGCAGGCGAAGGCATGACCGACTCAATGGCGGCGACCCAAGGTTTCAACCGCGTGCACAACCGGGGAAATCCCGAGGTGTCGCCGTGGAATCTCCCGAATCTGCTCACCATCACGCGACTGTTTTTGGCGGTCATCCTCTGCGCTGCCATCGCCTGGCAGTGGTGGATGGCGGGATTGGCGATCATGCTGGTCGCCTCCGTCACCGATTGGCTGGACGGATACCTGGCCCGCCTTCAGGGACTGGTCAGCCCGCTGGGCCGCATGCTGGACCCATTGGTGGACAAAGTGCTCATCAGCGGCGTTTTTATATTCCTGCTTCCCGTGGCGGCGGCACGCGGCGAGACCTGGCTTCCACCGTGGATGGTGGCGGTTGTGGTGGGGCGCGAGCTGATCATCACCAGCGTTAGGGAAATGATGGAACGCAAAGGCGTCGCCTTCGGGGCTGACTGGCCCGGCAAGTTGAAAATGGTCCTGCAGTGCGTCGCCATCTGCCTGGCACTGGTGGCGGAGGAGGCCCGGCCCAGGGAGCAGCTCTGGGGTTTTTCCACGGGCATGTGGAACCAGTGCCGCGACCTGTCGATGTGGGCGATGGCTTTGGCCACGCTGGCCAGCGGCCTGCACTATCTGGTCAAGATTGCCTGGAGCCTCAAGCCGGTTGTCAGGGCCTGAAGCGGGCAGGTTGTCCCCTCCTTTTCGGAAGGATCCACAAGCGATGGCCGAGCCGACACAAAGCCCAGGAAAAACAGTTGGATTCGCCATCATCGGCACCGGGATGATCGCCGGTTTTCATGCCCGCGCCCTTGCAGATGTGCCCGGCGCCCGCCTGATGGCCGCTGTCAGCCGAGATCCAGCCAAGGCCAGGTCATTTCTGGACAAGCAACCTGGCGGTCAGTCCGCACTCGCCACCGCCAGCCTCGAGGAGGCCCTGGCCCTGCCCGGGGTGGATGCGGTCATCATCACCACACCCAGTGGCGCCCACCTGGATCCCGCCGTGCGGGCCGCCCAGGCAGGCAAGCATGTCGTGGTGGAAAAGCCGCTGGAAATCACCGCGGAGCGGTGCGACCGCATCATCGATGCCTGTCAGCGCCATGGTGTGAAGCTGGCCACCATCTTCGGCGCCCGGTTCGGCGATGCCAACCGTGAGCTGAAAATCGCGGTGGATGCCGGCCGATTCGGCCGCATCTCCTTGGCCGAAGCGGCCTGCAAATGGTGGCGAAGCCAGGAGTACTACGATAACGGTGGCTGGAAGGGTACCCAGGCGCTCGATGGTGGTGGCGCGCTGATGAACCAGGCCATCCATGTGGTGGACCTCTTGCTGTGGATGATGGGCCCGGTGGAAAGCGTCTGCGCTTTCACGGGCATCTTGGCCCATGAGCGGATCGAGGTGGAAGACACCGCGGTGGCGGCCCTGAGGTTCCGCTCGGGTGCCTTGGGCGTTATCCATGCCGCCACCAGCGTGTGGCCCGGTTTGCCACGCACGCTGGCAGTTCATGGCGACACGGGGACCGTGGTAATCGAGCAGGATGACCTGGTTCGCTGGGAGTTCCTTCAGGAAAACGAGCGGGATGCCGAAATCCGCGAGCGTTTTGCCAAGAAGACCGGTGCCACAGGCGGTTCAAGTGACCCTGCCGCCATTTCCCACCAGCCGCATGCCCGCCAATTGGCTGACTTTGTCCGGGCACTTGGAATCGATGGCAAACCCCTGGTGGACGGGCGCGAGGGGCGCCGTTCGGTGGAATTGATCGAGGCAATCTACCAGTCTGCCCGCGAAGGCCGCCTCATTCGACCCGGTCAGGACAAATCCGGCTCATGAAGTTCCCGGGTGGAGGGCACCAAGTGGCCCTACATTACAAAAAAGAAAGCTTTGGCTTGATTTCTGCCAAAAAATTGTCCTAGACTACACCCATCAACTGGGTTTTTGCCAACGATGCCGCAAGGTGTTGGTGAATGGCATGCCCGTGCTTGCTCGGAACCCGATGCGGTTCCACAGAGGAAAACACGGATGTTACGTATTTCTAAAGTCCTTTACGCCACCGATTTTTCGCCGCACTGCACCCAGGCATATTTTCATGCTGTTCAGTTGGCATCCTGCCATCAGGCTTCCCTGACCATCGCCCATGTGTTCCAGCCGGACCCATCCATACGCCGTCAGGTGGAGTTGATGGCCGCCGAGCGCAAACACTGGAACGCCCAACTGGAGCAGATCCGCCCGGTAGATGACGGAATCACCGTGCGCCATGTGCTGCTGGAAGGTGATCCGGCGGGTGAAATCCTGCGTTTGGCGGATGAAATGGGTGCCGACGTGATCGTGATGGGTACCCACGGCCGGTCCTATATCGAGGGGGAATCGATGGGCCATGTGGCCCGCAC
>CAWUOE010000472.1:0-3194 GCA_963923355.1 uncultured Gemmataceae bacterium
TCGGGTGAGAGTGGCCTTTCCGGGGTGATGATGGAACTGCGCACCCCCGCGGGTGTCACTGTTTCCACCGCCATGACCGATGCCACGGGCCAGTACCAGTTCACCCAGGACCAGACGGCCGGCAACACGCTGAAAACCTCCTCCCAGAAGGTGTCTTTTGAAAACCTGAAGGGAGCATGGAGCGGACAGGTCCCGGTGAATGCGTTCAACCCTTCGCTTGGAACCTTGACCCAGGTGGACCTGAAGGTGAATGGACAGATCACCTCCACCGTGAAGGTGGAGAACCTGGACACAGACAACTCCACCGCCAAGTTCTCGCTGAACAACAAGCTTTTTGTCCTGGGGCCGGGCGGCACTTTGGAGGGGGTGGCCCCCACCGGTCAGTACAACGCCAACCTCTCAGCCTATGACGGTGCGGCCGATTTCGGTGGCACCAGCGGTTACAACACCGGGGCACAGACCAGCCAGGTGTCGGCCTACTCCACCGTGTCCGCCATTTCTGGACTGAATGCCTGGACCGGAGCGGGCACGGTGAACCTGCGCGCCGCCGCCCGGGGCACCTCTGTCCAGGAGTCGAACACCAACCTGATGAGCTCCATCACCACCCAGGGCCGTCTGGACCTGGAGGTGATTTACACCTACCTCCCTTCCCGGAACCTGCAGGTTGGCAATTACGATGTGGTGGAGATAGTCCAGCCGAACGGTTATCTGGATGGCATGGAGTCGATCGGGAACACGGTGATCCCCGGCTCCAATGGCACCGACAAGGTTGGCATCAGCCTCAGCACTGGCGGCATGGCCAACGTGAATTTCGGCGAGGTGAAGGCCGCCAGCCTGAGGGGTGTCTCCTACATCGATGCCCTGGCAGACAATATCTACAACGCCAGCGATTACGGGGCCCAAGGCGCAGTGGTCACGCTGACCGGCGTGGCGGATACCGGCACACTGGTGAACCAGCAGATCGTGGTGGGCCAGGACGGGATGTTCGAGTTTTCCAACCTGCGTCCTGGCACCTACAAGCTGACCTCCACGCTGGTGGACAAAAATGTGGCGGGTGCCACCAAGGCGGGTAACCTGGGTGGCTCGGTTACCACCTTGAGCGTGGGCGGCATCAAGGTGAAGAGCGGTGACACCGGCCTCGAATACCAATTCGGTCAGTATTCGCTTGCCGGTATCTCCGGAACGGTGTACGCGGACCTGAACGGCAACGGCCTGCAGGATGGGGACGAGCAAGGAATCGCCGGGCAGACCGTGCAGTTAGCCGGCGCCGGCACCGCATCCGTGGTGACCGACGAGTTTGGCTGGTTCGACTTCGGTGATCTGAAGCCCGGCATGTACTCGCTGACCAACACCACCTCGGGGAACTGGCTGGCCCAATCGGCGCGGGCCGGGTCCGCCGGTGGAGTTGTCACCAGCTCGTATGAGCAGGTCCAGCAGATCGGGCTGACCTCGGGGTCATTGGGAGAGTCTTACCTGTTCGGGAAATCCTTGAAGTCCTCGATCTCGGGGGTGGTGTTCGTGGATGCCAACAAGAATGGCAGCCGCGACGCGGGTGAGATGGGTGTGGCGGGCGTGACCCTGAGGCTGACGGGCAACAATGACCTGGGACAGATTGTGAGTCTGACAACAGTTTCCGGCCTGGGTGGGAGCTACTCGTTCACCCCACTCCGTTCGGGCAGCTACACGGTGACCCAGGTCACGCCGACCGGATACACGGCCAGCTCCGCCAAGACCGGCAACCTGGGTGGCATGGTCATGAGCAGCTCGATGATGTCGGTGAGCCTCGCCTCGAATGAGCAGGGCGTGCAGTATGATTTCGCCCTGATTCAGACAGCGGTCGCGTCGCCCTTGTCGAAGCGGATGCTGCTGGCAGGTGTGCGGCGGTAAGGCCTGATTGAACAGCCGACCTCAATCCTCCACGCCGCCCAACCGCACCAGCGGCAACAGGGCGGCGTGACTGTCTGTCCAGAGCGTGGCCTTGGAGCCGGGATGGGGTTTGGCCCAGGCCCCGCGAAGGCCCGCCGGCTTCCCACCCAGCAACACCCAATGGGATGCCATCCAGCCCGAGGCAGCCGGGGAGGCGATTGACGGTGCGGAGGAATCCCACCAAGAGTGGGATTCCATTCCGAAGGTGTCCGCCAGGCCGGATAAAACTGGCAGCAATTCGAGATAGCGATTGGAGATGTGCACGAGCAAACGGCCACCCGCTGCCAGCTTGGACTGGTAAACTTCCATGGCCTCACGGGTGAGGAGGTGGGTGGGGATGGAATCGGAACTGAAGGCATCGAGGATGATGAGGTCGTAGGTGGCGGAAGGTTCGGAAGCCATCAGCAATCGACCATCGCCCAGCAGTACCTGGCAGTTGCCGACGGACTGGTTCAGGTAGGGGAACCATTCTTTCCGGTTGGCGACCCGCTCCATCAACGGATCAATTTCCAAAAAGGTCCATTCCTCACCGGGACGGGCGTAGTAAGCCAGTGCGCCCACACCCAGTCCAATGGCGGCCACCTTTTTCCTGGGCATGGCTGCGGGTGGGAGCGAAAGCAAGTCACCCGCCGGGCCGCGTGGGTGGTAGTACCCCAGGGGCAGGATTTTGCCATCCGCATCACGCCAGGAAGCACAGGCCTGGCCGTGGATGGTGCCGCCGTGGACCAAGCGAAACAGCGTCTCGCCGGGTTTGGTGCCATGAGCCATTTCAACTTTGGCTTGTCCGAAAAAGGATCGTTCCTGCCAGAGCAGCTTGCCCTTGGGATCCGGGGCCAGCCTGCCGACCATCAGGGCGATGGCCATCAAGGCTGCGTGGAGGCCCGGCCGGAAGGAGGCCAAATGCGCGATCAGCAGGGGAAATCCGATGATGAGCGCCCAGCGGGGACCGCCCGGGCCCAAATCCAGAACCCATGCCAGGGCCGCCAGGCCGCTAGCCAACAGGGCGGCCAAGCACAACCGCGCGAAGTCTCCTTTCAACCAGGCCTTGGGACCGTGCAACTGGAACAGGCAGCAACCGGCTAGGGCGATGGGATATTCCCAGATGCCAGCCCTGCTTAGCAACATGGGTGCCAGGAGTGCAGCGGAGATGCCGCCCAGCACTCCACCGAGGCCGATGGCCAGATAAAACCACGGGAGGGCATCGGGCGCTGGTCGGGTCTCCACAAGCCTGGCCAAGGTGCCCCATGTGAGTAGCAGGAAAGAGATCA
>CAWUOE010000473.1:0-3191 GCA_963923355.1 uncultured Gemmataceae bacterium
TGGCCCATCCGGGTGCAGCCACCAAATAGTGATTGCCAACATGGCTGGCCAGTTGGGCATCCCACAGCGAACTGATGTTCGAGGCATAGTCGAACTCGAGTTTCCAATCGGTGACCGGGGTGCTATCGAGATTGGTCACCTTCACCGAGGCCTGATATCCGGAGACCCAGTCGTTGGTGAGGACATAATCCACGGTGAAGTTGGCAGGCACCAATCGAGCCTCCAGAGCCATCAAGGCTGGCAGGGCACGCTGGCGGGTAGATGAGCGGGGGCGGTTCAAAACATGGATATCATTCCTCAGGTTCATGGTGTTCCTCCGGGGTTGGGCGAGAGAGGTGATATAAACAATTAGCATCAACTGAATTAAAATGATATTTGTTGATGCCTAAAGAAATCTAGTTCACGGTTTCGGGGAAAGTCAAATATGAAAGTGAAAATAATTTAAGAATAAAAGCTTAATCAGGCCGCCGGGGGATTTGGCGGTCCGCTGTTTTCGAGCGGGATTTTTTAGCTGGAGGATTTGGCCAGCACCAAATGCTGCAGGAAGAAGCGAACACGTTCACGCGCAGCGAAGGGGCTTTCACCCGCTCCATGCCCGAGACCTGGAAGCACCAGGTATTCGAAGGATTTGCCGGCCTGGATGAGGGCCTTCACCACGCGCAGGGTGCAGGCGGGGTCGACATTCGTGTCGATCTCACCCACGGTGAGCAGGAGTTTGCCTTGCAGTTTGGCCGCGTCCGTCTGGGCGGCTTGAGCCTCGTAGTGCGGACCGATGGGCCAACCCATCCACAGCTCGTTCCACCAGATTTTGTCGATGCGATTGTCGTGGCAGCCGCAATCCGCCACGGCGGCGTGGTAGAAATCCCCGTGTGAAAGGAGCGCGCGCAGGGCATTCTGCCCGCCGGCGGACCCGCCATAGATTCCCACCCGGGTCAGGTCCATCCAGGGGCGCGTTTTCGCCGCCGCGCGCATCCAGATCTTGCGATCGGGGAAGCCGGCATCCGCGAGATTCTTGCAGCAGACATCGTGGAAGGCCTTGGAGCGGCGGCTGGTACCCATGCCATCGATCTGCACCACCACCGCGCCGATCTCGGCCATGCGCTGGGCACCGTGCATGGGCCGGAATGCCTTGGGAACGAAGGCATCCTGCGGGCCGGCATAGATGTACTCGATGACCGGATATTTTCGGGAAGGATCGAAATCACGCGGGCGGTGGATGATGCCATGGATCGGTGTTTTCCCGTCGCGCCCGGCGGTGACGAAACGCTCGGGAGCGCGCCACCCGGCCTTGTCCAATGCGGAGGTATCCGCTTTTTCAAGGTGTACCAATAGCTTGCCGGTTTGCGCGTCCCGCAGTTCGGTGGTGGGAGCACTGTCCACCCGGCTGTGGCGGGCCACCAGATTTTTTCCCTCAGGCCCGTCCTCCACCTCGTGGGTGCCATCCCCTTGCGTGAGGGGGATGACCGGGCGGCCATCCAGGTTGGCGAGGACAAAGTGGACATGGTAGGGATCCTGCCCCGGATGGATGCCGCCCACCTTCAGCCTGAAGTTTCCGGTAGTCTCATCCCATTTTTCAACTTCGCGGATGACCCATTCCCCGGATGTGACCGGTTTCAACTCCCTGCCCGTGGACAGTTCGAACAGATGCAGGTGGTTGTGGCCGGAGCGCTCACTCATCCAGATCACCCGATCCTGCTGGGGCAGGATGCGCCACCAGCTCTTATGGGCATAATCGATGAAGGTGGGTGATTTTTCCTCCACCACCACGCGGCTTTTGCCGGTTTTGACATCGATCTCGATCAAGCGCAGCAACTGGTGGCCGCGGCGATTGTGCAGGAACCAGAATTTGGAACCATCGGGGGACCATTGTCCGCGGTTGTTGCTCCAGGGATTATCCCACAGGGCGGAATCGAGGGGAATTTCACGGTGGTTGTCGAGGTCGAACAGGCGGGGCATGTCACGATCGATGGCGTCGCCCGGCTTGGGGTAATCGACAGTGGTGACCTTGGGCTGGAGCTGGTCCTTGGGGGCCGCCTCGATCAGGGTGAGTTTGCGACCATCACCAGCCAGGGTGCGCATGGCGATGGCATGCTTGCCGCCCGGCGCGATGAAACCTGCGCCTCGGTATCCATCCTTATCGTTGCCATCGGTGGTGAGCGGTCTTGACGAGCCATCGGCCAGTTTTTGGAACAGGTTGTGATCGCGCACAAAGAAGCTCCTGTCGGCGGGAGCCTTGGCGGGTTCCCTTGCCTCGCCTTCAGTTACAGGGCCGGTTTTTTGTGGCTGTTGACTGTCAACTACCACCCGTCCGACGGACTCGGTTGCGCGGTAGCGGGCCAGGTCACGTCCATTCAGCCTCACCATCCAGACATGACTGGCAAAGGTGTGCTGGTTCCGGGTCTGGCCGGGGGGCACCATGCCGTAGGATCTGCTGGTTCCATCAGCAGCCACCCAAAAGATCTCGACCGGTTGTTTCAACCGATTGTCAAACTGGATGCTGGTTTCGACACTGGAATTGCCACTGCGGGCACGGCCACCAGCCGGCGGCAGTCGATTCTCCGGATTTTCCGCCTGACTGGCTCCGCCTTGCTTCCATCCGTCGCCTTCACGGCTGTAGCGTTTGCCCTCGAATGTCAGACCGGTCAGTGTGTCGTTGGCATCAAAAGCCAAGCCATCGACCTTGAGGTTGCTGGCTTGCACTTTGGTGTTGGTGGCTTGCGACAACGCCTCGGCCAGGCGGTCATGGTCAAAGGCGGGGACCTTGGTAGCCCTGGATGCATTGACCAGCACGTATTCCACCCGACCCGGTCGTTCCGCCCGGTACCAGAGCCGGTTGGCATCCAGCCAGTGGATTGTCAGGCGGTCATTCTTCATCATCCCGGCAAACGGCGCCTCGGCTTCACGCACCCGTTTCCAGGCGGAATCAACCACCTGTGTGGAGGGATATGGAGTGACAACTTGCGCGCTGGTGATCCAGAGCGCGGGCATCAGGATGAGTAGCATTGTGGAGTCCGGTGTCAGTTCTTGATGGGTTTCATTGTCCACAGGCTTTCAGGGCCCAGCTTGGCCAAATCACCCACAACGGGGCTGTTTTCGGCAACCGTGAGCGGTCGGCCGGTCCGTTGGTGGATGAGGCGCACCATGCCCTTGTCCGCCTGCACCACCTGCCAAGCCTGGTGGCCCTCGGTCTT
>CAWUOE010000474.1:0-3191 GCA_963923355.1 uncultured Gemmataceae bacterium
CCGGTTTTTCAAGTTTCCGGGCAATTTCGCGCAGGGCCGAGCGAAGCCGAAAATCGCCTTCATCCTTGATCCGGCCATTTTCAATGCTGATGCCGTACCAGAAACGGCCGTCCCCCTGGGGATTCCACCCCAAGTGGGAGTCATGACCGGTGACTTGGATACCCTTGGGCATTTCCAACGGGAAGGGGAGATAACCCTTGAGCGTCTCACGGAACTTGTCCACGCCCCAATCCGCGACCAGGTATTTGATTCGGGCACGTTTCCTGTCGGAACGATTGCCATGGTCCCGGTACAACTTGACCACCGCCTCAGCGGCTTCCAGAAGGCGCTCCCGTTTCACATAAAAAATTGCCTTGGAAAGGTGCGGAAAGGTGTTCGCACGACCGTGGGTCATCCCCATGCCGCCACCCACCAACACGTCGTAGCCCTGTATCCGGCCATCCTTGACATCGGCCAGGAAACCCAAGTCCTGACTGTGGATGTCAATGCAATTGTCTCCGGGTAGAGCCAGCCCGGTCTTGAATTTCCTGGGCAGGTAGACCTTGCCGTAAATCGGCTCCTCGTCGGCCCTTTGCCGCTCCGCTTCATCCTTGAACGGTTTTCCATCCAGCCAAATCTCGTGGTAACCGGTGCTTTTTGGGGCGAGGTGCAGGGCAATGGCCATGCAGTCCTCCTGAAGCTGGTCATGAGCCTGGTGGTTTTTAACCGGCGCAGGGCAGGCCATTACATTTCGGTTGACATCACCACAGGCGGAAAGGGTGGAAAGAAGGCATTGATTCAAGCCTGCTATGGTGGGCTTCAGGCCGCTTTTGATGATGCCGTGAAACTGGATACTTTGGCGGCTGGTCAGGCGAATGGTCTTGTTGGCGTATTTCTCGGCCATATCGTCTATGGCCAAGTATTGCTTGGCAGTCAACAATCCCCCCGGAATCCTGCCACGGACCATGAACATGTAAAACTTGCCGGCAGGGGCGCCCTCCTTGCGGTTCTTGCGAGCGTCCCTATCCTCCTGCTGGTAGGAACCATGGAACTTCAAAAGCTGTTTGCCCGTCTCGTCAAAATGATCCTGATCACCGGCCAGGAACTCGGAAATGCCTCCACGGAGTCCACGGCTATTCAGTTTGATCGCCTCAACCGGGGAAGGGGGAGCAGCCTTGGTCGAATCCTGGCTCTCAGTTGTCATGGTCCGCCTTTCAAAATCCCTCAAAAAGCATCGACCGAAGTGAATCTTCGGTTGCCTTATCTAGTTAGGAACCATTCTGTTCCCGAATGGTCATCCTAGCAACCTTTTGCCGCCAACGAACCCCTAGATCCGCTTCCTTTTCAGCCTTGGGAATATTGATTTCTGAGTCATTCTCAGTTATCAGCCGTCCCCTCAACCGCTGGTTGGCCAGAATCCACCTGGAACGGTTGTGAACTCAAATTATTGGGAGGAAAAAGTGGGCACCAAAGCATTGATCCTAACAGCCGAAGGTTTCGAAGACCTTGAATTACATCTGGTCTGGCAACGGCTTGTGGAAGAAAGGATAAGCGTTCAATTGGCGACTCCCTCCGGGATGGTTGTCACCGGGCTACACGGCTACAAAATCGATCCGGACCTCTCCTTGCGGGAAATCAATCCGATGGCTTTTGACATCCTCGTGATTGGTGGTGGGGCGGCTTCGGAACGACTGAGACTGCGGGAAGAAGCTTTGGATTTGTCCAGAACCTTTTTGGAAGAAGGGAAGAGTGTGCTGGCCATCGGCCGTGGATGTCAGGTGCTGATCAGCGCGGGAGCCCTGAATAATCGCAAAGTAACCTGCTCCGAAGCGATTCGTGACGATGTGAAAGCCGCAGGCGGAAACTATTTGGATGCATCCTTCACCTCCGATGGCAATCTGTTCACTTGCAGAGGCTGGGAAGATTTGCCAGCTTTGTTCCGAGAATGGATTCACCACCTAGCATTTCAGTCAAAAATATAGCCTTCGCAAAAAAAGAAGAGGGGTGCCCGGCATTTGCCGGGCACCCCTCTTGACTACCGATTGGAGGCGCGGGGAATCGAACCCCGGTCCCGAAATGCTTCCACAAAATGATCTACATGCCTAGCAAGTCTTTACGGTTCTTAGGGAGGTTAAGCCCTTGGAACCTTGTCGCAGTTCGGCGCGATGGCTTGCGAACGGTCCGAACTACCAGTTTCTTGTCAATTTAATCCCTGCTTCCAGAAACACACCCCGGTTAAAGGGTTCAGGCAGGAACTAGCCCAAGTATGGCCGCTTCAGCAAACCTTAGGCAAATCGGCTGAAGCGGGGAGGCCTTATCAGGCCGCCAGAGTCAACTGCGGTTCGGCAGTTAAAGTGTGATCGGATTTTTACGTGGCCATCCGATCAACCACGGCACGCACATTTTGCTTCCGACATCCGGTCGAAACCTGATCACCCCCTCGCTGGTCATGGTACATTCGGGATCGAACGAACGATTCCTCTATCAAGTATACGACCGAATTCCTGTTTGGTTTGCAAAAGGGTACCGTCATGCTTCTTTTATTTTTTTTCCAGGTTTTTGCCCCAGCCCAACAGGTCAATGCCTTGGATCAAGGGACGGAACGACTGCCACTTTGGCCCCAAGGTGCCCCCATGGCTCAGGGGACCGGTGAATCGGATACCCCGACCATCACCGTTTGGAGGGCCCCAACCAAAGGAAAGGCCCCGAGGCCCGCGGTGATCATTTGTCCTGGAGGCGGATACGGGGGCCTTGCTACCAACCATGAAGGCAGGGACCCGGCCGAATTCCTCACAAACCTTGGTGTGCAAGCGTTTATTCTGCGTTATCGCCATGCGCCAACCTACAAACATCCAGTTCCATTAAATGACTGCCTCAGGGCCATACGGTGGGTTCGGGCAAATGGACAGAAATATCAGATAGATCCTGAAAAGCTGGGCGTTTGGGGATTTTCAGCTGGGGGGCACCTGGTCTCAACCGCCTCAACCCAGTTTTCTCCCGGTGATTCGACCAGCGAGGACCCGGTCGACCGCCAAACCAGCCGGCCGAATTTTTCAATCCTTTGTTACCCGGTCATTTCCATGGAATCCCCGACGACTCACATGGGGTCAAGGAAAAACCTCCTGGGGGAAAACCCGGACCCGGAGTTGGTCAAAAAGATGAGCAGCCAACTGAGGGTGAACCCACAAACTCCTCCCACATTCCTGTTCCAC
>CAWUOE010000475.1:0-3190 GCA_963923355.1 uncultured Gemmataceae bacterium
GTGTCGCAGATATAAACCAGATCCACACTGGAGGGCGGCAATTCAGTGGAGACGTCCTTGCCGAGAATCGTGGTGATGTTTTCCAGCTTTTGGTCTTTGGCGGTTTTTTCTATGTGATCGAGAAACTCGCGGGCGATGTCCACCGCGACCACCTTGCCCTTTCCTCCCACCGCCCGGGAAAACAGGCGGGTGTACAACCCGGTCCCCGCGCCCACATCCGCCACCGCCATTCCGGGCCGGATGGCAAGGGCCTCCATGACTTTTTCCCGTTTATCAAAGACCTCGCGGCTTTCTCCCTCGAAGCGTTCGACGAACTTGGCAACATCCGGCTTTCTGAACTGGTCATTGATGCCGGGCTTGACGCTTTTATCCTGCGCAGTGACTGTCAACGGCCAGCAGGTCAACGAGACAAGGCCGAAAGCCAATGAAAAAAAAGCCCATTTTCGTCGATTGACCCGCATCTGCCCCACCCCCAAAAAGTGTTGTCGACCAGGCAACAGAATAACAAATGCCCCCCAAGCGAGCCCCGTTTTTCATCTTTGAAACCGTTTCGCGGAACTAAAAAATTGGTCATAATTCATCATTCTCATTATTCTCATTTTTGTTCCGCAGGTACCACCATGAACCGAAATCTTGTTGCGCTTTTGGCACTGTGGGCATGCGTTGGCCCCATGCGCGCCCAAACGCCGAACGAGGCGATGGAAAAAGCCATTCATGAATCGATCCAAGCTGGCAAGGTTCCAGGCGTGGTGGTGAGACTGCAGCGGGGAGAGAAGGTAATCCTTGAAAAAGCCTGGGGCAACCGGGCGCTGCAGCCAGTCGCCGAAGCCGCCACCGTGGACACGCTGTATGACCTGGCATCACTGACAAAGCCAATCGCCACCAGCACGGCCATTGCGATTCTCGTGGATCAGGGAAAGCTGAAATGGACCGACAAGGTTGTGCAACATTGGCCCGCATTCTCCCCCCATGGCAAAGACCAAATCACACTCGAACACTTATTGCTCCATACCAGCGGCCTCATCGCTGACAACCCCATCGCCGACTACAACCAAGGCCCCGACAAGGCGCTGGAAAACATATGCAATTTGAAACTAGTCTCACCCCTTGGCAGCAAATTCCGTTACAGCGATGTGAATTTCATTGTTCTGGGTGAACTTGTGAAACGGGTATCCGGAAAAACGCTGGATGCCTTTTGCCAGGAAAAGATTTTCGGCCCGCTGGGGATGACGGACACTTCCTTCGGCACCCGTGGTGACAAAGTTTCCCGGACGGCTCCGGCTGAAAAGCGCGACGGGCGTTGGATGCGCGGCGAAGTGCATGACCCCCGAGCACACAAGCTGGGCGGGGTGGCTGGCCATGCCGGTTTGTTCAGCACCGCCGCCGACCTGGCGAAATACGCCCGAATGGTGCTGGGGGAAGGCACCCTGGGGGATGTGAAAAAAGGCGGAGTGAAAGTCCTTTCCGCCAAGACCTGCCGTGAATGGACACAACCCCGCGATGTTCCCGGCGGATTCAGGGCCTACGGGTGGGACGTTGACACCGCCTATTCATCCAATCGTGGCAAACTATTCCCGCGTCTGCTGAGCTTCGGGCACACCGGATTCACCGGAACCAGCATCTGGATTGACCCGGTCCACGACACCTTCCAGCTATTCCTATCCAATCGAGTCCATCCGGATGGCAAAGGTGATATCCAGCGTCTGCGCGGAATGGTCGCCACCGAATGCGCCCGGCTGGTTATTCCGGAAGCGCCCGAACCCAGTGTGAAAACCGGTCTGGCGGTCCTACAAAATGAAAATTTCGCCCGATTGAAGGGAAAGAAAATCGGAATCGTGACCAATCACACCGGCAGGGATCGATTCGGTACCAGCGTGGTTGATTTATTGAACAAGGCCCCTGGTGTGAGCGTGAAAATTCTTTTCGGACCGGAGCATGGCATCCGCGGTGCGGTGGACCGGCCGGTGGCCGACAGCGAGGATGCCGCCACCGGACTGCCGGTTGTGAGTCTGTACGGGCCACGGAGAAAACCGACCAAGGAGCAGCTTGCCGGCCTGGACCTTCTGGTTTTCGACATCCAGGACGCCGGGTGCAGGTTCTACACCTACTCAAGCACCCTTGGAAATATTCTGGAAGCGGCATCGGAAGCTGGTATCGGGGTGATGGTACTCGACCGGCCCAATCCGATCGGTGGCACAGCTTTCAACGGGCCCTTGACGGATCCCGGGGCTGAATCATTCGTCGCCTTCCACAGGATACCCACCCGTCATGGATTGACCCTTGGAGAACTGGCCAGAATGTATGCCGCAGAGAGGCATGGAAATGGAAAGAAATTTCCGGCTGTGAACCTGGAAGTTGTGCCGATGGAGGGATGGGCCCGGGGAATGACCTATGAAAAGACGGGCCTGGAATGGCTGGCCCCGTCCCCAAACCTGAGGTCGCTCCAGGCCGCACACACTTATCCGGGTATCGGGCTGGTGGAATTCACCAACCTTTCCGTGGGCCGGGGTACGGACAGGCCGTTCGAATGGGTGGGTGCCCCCTGGCTTCAGCCAGAGCGGGTGATCCAAAAATTGCGAGGCATGAACGTGCCAGGCGTAGAGTTCCTTTGGGTAAACCGGACACCCGCCTCGAGTGTCTTTGCCAACAAGCCCTGCCAGGGGATTGACATTCTGGTCACCGACAGGGAAAAGCTGGACCCGCTACGCCTGGGAATCGCCTTGGCGCTGGCATTGCGTGAAGTGCATGGGGATATCTGGCAGATGGACCGCATGAAAACCCTGCTGGTGAACCAGAGCACTTTGGACAGGATCAAGGAAGGAAAACCGCTGGATGAGATTCTGGCCAGTTTCCAACCAGGGCTTGAGGAGTTTCGCGACCGGCGTGAGAAAGTGCTTCTTTACCGATGAGCCAACAGCCCCAAGCAGCATCCGCAGGCAGGCGACCCCGAAAGGCGGAGATATGCTTGCACCCTGAGGGTTTGCTTGGGTCCGCCATTTTTTTGGACCTGTTGAAAGCCTCTGCCCAAGGGGTGTATGCCTGTAATCATTTGGGTGCCTGGGCTTTAGCCGATTGGCTCGATGAACAAGGTGATTTCGGATTGGCCGACTGCGTGCGGCAAAGCCTCAGCACCCCGGGCCTCATAGCCCTTCCACCGACCCATTTGAAATCCTGGCGCCCGGTGGTTGGT
>CAWUOE010000476.1:0-3184 GCA_963923355.1 uncultured Gemmataceae bacterium
GCGTAAGCCCAGCTCACCTGGGAAACCAATCTCGCGATCGCCTCCTCCCGGGACACGGCCCGGCCCCGCTTGAGCCGCATCCATTCCTCCATCAGCCAAGGAAGGCTTTCCTCCCCATCCCCGATTACAAAAAGATCCACAAAGTCCGCCATGACCTCCGGGTTTTGGGCCCCGGGGCCTCCGGCGATCACCAGGGGGTGATCCCACGTGCGTTCGTGCCGCTCGAGTGGAATCCCACCCAATTGGAGCATCGTCAGGATATTGGTGTAAAGCACCTCGTATTGCAGGCTGAACCCGACGACATCGAATTCCACCAACGGAGTGAATGTCTCCAGCGAATACAGGGGCAACCGCTGCTCCGACAGCACCCCCTCAAAGTCAACCCAAGGGGTGAACGCGCGCTCGCACGCCCACCGCGGGTCGTTATTCATGATGCTGTAAAGAACCTGGAGGCCATGGTGGCTTTGGCCGATGGCATAGGTGTCGGGAAAGGCCAGGCAAATACGGCCTTCCACCTGGGCATGGTCCTTGACCACACTATTCACCTCGCCGCCCAGGTACTGACCGGGCGTGGCAACCTGATGCAAATGCCGGCGAATCCTTTTTTTCAGGGATTCTCCCCGCATGCTCATTCCCCCGTAGACAGTCACCATTAAACGGCCAACAACACTTCTATCAGCTTAACAGGTTTGCCCGAAATCACTCGGTTATACTGACCGGGGTATGAAATCATTGGGCCGCCGAATTCCCAATCCGTTCCCGTTTGAGGATCCCATGAAGAATGCCCGCCTTCTGATCACCTCCGATTTGAGCCCGGGGGCCACCTCCGAAAACACCTTGGAAGCATTGGTGGAGCAAATGGCCGGTCGGGAGCCAGCCGCTGTGGTTATCGCAGGCAATCTGGGGGAATCGATTCGCGATCTGGAAACGGTCCTGAAAATGTTCCAAAAAAAGCTCGGATGCCCGCTGGGATTTGTTCCCGGCAACCAAGATTTATTTTTTCAGGAAAACCTCACCAGCCAAAACCTCTGGACCCACGCCCTGCGCCAGAAAGTGGAGGCCCTGGGTATCCGTTACCTCCAAACCTCGACTTTGGAGATCGGAAGCACCGTGGTGACTGGGTCGATCGGTTGGTACGACTATTCCTCGGCAGTACCGGAACTGGAACGCACCCAGGAATACTGGATTCAGTCCAAACTGGATCACAATGTACCGGATGCCTTGCGGATTGACTGGGAATGGTCGGACCAGGAATTTGCAACCTTGGTGAACCGCTCGCTTTCGGCCACCCTGGACTCCCTGGAAAGCGATCCCAAAACGAGCGAAGTGGTGGTCGTAACTCATTTCCCTGTATTTGAGTGGCAATTACCACCTGTTTTCACTGCGCCCGGGGCGGAAAACTTCAACCGGGTTCTGCGGGCCTACCAAGGAAACCTGAACCTGGGCCTTGAGATCTTGCAAAGGCGAAAGGTCCGCCATGTGGTGAGCGCGCATGTTGGATTTGAGGGTTATCGTTCACTAGCCAAACCAGATGGATCCCTTGCCAAGTCCTACCTGACCGGTTCGTCACCAAGTACCCCTGCCTTTACGGAAATCGGGCTTTCATAAAATATCCCAGACAACCTATTTTCTCCAAACCGTGGTAGTGGTAGGCTAAGGGCATCCAATTTATGGGTCCCTTTGGATTGAACCATGCTCCACCTCTACCGTGGCCTGCTGCTGACTGCAGGACTTTGGCTCACTGTCACTAACTCTGGCAGTGGATTCCAGGAAGCTGCCAAAAAGGATAAGGGTAGCGCTGCCGAGCCTAAAAAAGACGCCACTGGCAAAATACCGGTTCCTGAAAAACCCAAAACGGACACTCCGCCCAAGGAAGGCAATCCGGCCCCGGTAGCGAAGGAAGCTCCCAAGGCGGCTGAAACCTACAAAATTCCTGACTGGTCTGGCTCGATCCACGCCCGAAACCTTGGCCCGGCCCTGATGGGTGGGCGTATCACCAGTCTGGCTGTGGCGGAAAATGATGCGTCCACCTGGTGGGTCGCCACCGCGTCGGGCGGTCTTCTCAAAACCACCAATCACGGGAATTCCTTCACGCACCAATTCGACCGGGAATCCACGGTCTCCATTGGCGATGTGGCCGTGGCGCCATCCAACGCCTCAATCGTCTGGGTGGGAACCGGTGAGAACAATCCCCGCAATTCAGTGTCCTGGGGCAATGGTGTCTACAAATCCGAGGACGGCGGAAAAAGTTGGAAGCACATGGGACTTGGGCAATGCTTCCAGACTGGCAAGATCATCATTCACCCGACAGATCCGAAAATAGTCTACGTGGGTGCACTCGGGCCTTTCTGGAAATCCGGAGGGGAACGGGGTGTTTACAAAACCACCGATGGCGGGTCCACCTGGAAGCGGGTCCTTCATGTCGATGACGAAACCGGGGTCATTGACATGCGCATGCACCCGACCGATTCGGAAACCCTGCTGGTTGCCACCTGGCAAGTCCGACGGGGCGGGTTTGACAGCATGCGCGGTGAACCACCACTGCCCGACGGCTACGACGCGTATGATCCCGAAGTGAAGTGGGGCAAGGGTTCAGGTATTCACCGGACCAAGGACGGAGGCAAGACCTTCCAGAAAATAACCAACGGCTTGCCGGATTCCCCCATGGGACGGATCGGGCTTGATTGGTGCAAAAAGGATCCAAAAGTTGTCTACGCGGTGGTGGATTGCGCGGAAATTGGCAAAGGCACCCCGCCGCGATTCGCCTATCTCGGGCTGGCACTCGACCCAGCCACAGCCGGGTTGATGCGTGAACCACCCGCCGAGGGACCTGCCGCCAAAGCCGGATTGAAGGCTGGCGACATCCTGCAAAAGGTGGACGGTAAGGTCGCCACCACCCAACAGCAATTGCAAGAGGCATTGCAGGGCAAAAAACCAGGGGACAAGGTCAAGGTTCAATATACCCGGGATGGAAAACCACTAGAAGTCGAGGTGACACTCGGTGAGCGCCCCAATGAACCCGGACCGAATCAAAGAGGAGCAGGGGGCGGGGGCAGGGGTGGCCAGCCAGGCGGTGGAAGGGATGGCCAGCCAGGCGGTGGACGAGGTGGGCAGCCCGGCGGAGGAAGGGGTGGCCAACCAGGAGGAGGAACTGTCTCTTATACACATCTGACGCTGCCGACGA
>CAWUOE010000477.1:0-3178 GCA_963923355.1 uncultured Gemmataceae bacterium
CGGCATGGTGACCGCCTGGAATCCCCTCCAAGGTTCAGCCCTTGGCAGTTTTCGCGCACACGAAGGCCCGGTGCTGGGCCTCGCGGCAGACCCGCTGGGCCGCCGATTCGCAACCGGCGGCCAGGACAAGGCGATCCGCCTGTGGAACACTTCCACGCTCGAGCAAACCGATACCTGGAAGGCGCACTCCTCCATGGTGCGCTGCCTGGCCTTCAGCCCGGATGGCCGGTGGCTGGCCAGCGGGGATGAGGATCAAAACATCCTGCTGTGGGATGTGGCCACCGGCCAGGTCCTGCGCCAGTTGACCGGCCACACCGCCGGGGTGACAAGGCTCAGCTTCAACACGGACGCGACCCGTCTGGCCAGCAGCAGCTTCGACAAGACGGTACGGGTCTGGAACCCGTCAGACGGCTCGGAACTGCTGACCCTCATCCACCCGGTCGCGGTCCGTTCGGTGAACTTCAGCCCCGATGGCCGCTCTTTGGCCAGTTCCTGCGATGATGGTCAGGTGCGGGTCTGGCAGGCCAAGGAAAAAGCCGACCGTTTCACCCTGCAGCCCCATGGACTGGGCTTGGTGGACATCGGCTTTTACGGCGACTCCACCCACGTCATGGCCAGGGATACCGCCGGCAGGAGGGTCTTCTGGGATATCCGCAACGGGTCTCAGTTGGAAACAGCCGATCTGCCTGAAGACCCGGGCGACTCGCCCAAACTGACCAAAATCAGCCCGGATGGCCGGTGGTTGATTCGTATCGATGCCGGCCGGCAGGCAGTCCTGATTGACCGGAGTCTTCTGGAAGAAAACCGCCAAAGGATCCGGCAAAAACTGGAACTCTGGTTCGGCGAGGCCGGACCAGGCTCCACTTTCAAGGAAAAACTGCCCTAACGCCCCTCAGGCCACCGACCGTTCGCGGCGATCGGCTCGGGCTGGAACCCCTCAGGATTCAAGGTCACAACCCGCACCTTCTGTCGTTTCCAGGTGTAGCTGATCTGAATCAGCCCGTTCGCTGCTTGGATCACCGCCGGGTAGCTGAACTCCCCCCGATCCACCTCCAGGGTTCCCAGCGCGCTCCAGGTCTTGCCATCCGAACTGATGGCAACATTCAGTGGCCGCCGGCCGGTGGTGGTGTGGTTGTACACCAGCAGGTGACGGCCGTCTGCCAGCGTGACCGCGTCGGTACCGCTGTTGGGGTTGGGCAGGTTGAGCGTCCCCATCTCCGACCAGGTCTTGCCACCGTCGGAGGAGGTGGTGGTGAAAACCTTCTGGTTCTTGGTGCGGCCGATCGCCTGCAGCATGCCATCCTTGTGGGTCAGGATGCTCGGCTGGATCGCGTTGAATTTTTTGGGCATCGCCACGGGCACTGTGGCCGTCCAGGTCTTCCCCTGGTCGGTGCTGCGCTCGAAGTGCACACGCCAGCCATCGTGCTCGGTGCTGCAGCCGGACAGCCAGGTGCCGTCCGCCAGTTCCACCGGCTTGTTCTTGATGGGACCGACGATGCCGATACCATCGGCAAGACTGGGCAGCCGGGTTGCCGCACCCCAGGTCTTGCCCTGATCCTTCGAGGTTTTCACCATGCCCCACCAGGTGCTGGGGGTGGGCCCCACCTTGTAGAAGAGCACCAAGTCTCCTTTCCTGGGCTGGAACAGCACCGGATTCCAGCAGGGCAACCGCTTGCCATCCGCCTGCACGCCGTCGGCCACCTCCACCGGGGCGGTCCACTTGCCGCCCTCCCGCCGGGAAACCCAGATCCCCACGCTGGGGTCCTTTTCTTCCTTGCCGCCGAACCAGGCAGCCAAAAGCGTCCCGCCCGATTCCACCAGCGTGCTGGCATGGCACTCCGGAAAGGGCGCCGTCTCGTAGATGAATTCCTTCCGCACCAGACCCGGAAACGGGGGCAATTGCCCGGGACCGGAAAGAACCGCCGCCAAGACAAGGGCCGTGAACATGACTCCCCCCGGATTACCTCTTTTGGAAGATAGGATGACTTGCAAGAATAACCCATCTAGCAAGGAAAAACAGGGATACCTTCCCCCGGCCCCGTGACATCATGCTCAACCTCCACGCCCCCACCCCCGATTCCTGGCTGCCCAAAGTGGCCTCCCATCTCGAGGAGTTGCTGCTCGACCACGCCCATTGCGAGAAGAAGGCCGCCGGCGTGGCCATGAACCTGCTGTTCAGCTACGTCGATCACCCGGACCTGGCGCGCGAGTTGCCCGAGATCGTCCGCGAGGAACTCGACCACTTCGAGCAGGTGTTCGACCGCATCAAGGCGAGGGGTTACCCCTGGCGCAAACTGAAACCCAGCAGCTATGGCGAGCGCCTGCACCACCTCATCCGCAAGGACGAGCCGGGCAAGGCCATCGATCGCCTCCTGGTGGCCGCCCTCATCGAGGCCCGCTCCTGCGAGCGCTTCGGCATCCTGCGCGACCACCTGACCGACAAGGAGTTGGCCGACTTTTTCGGCTCCCTCTACGAGAGCGAGGCACGCCACCACGGTACCTACGTGCGGCTGGCCTGCCACCTCGCCCCGCGCGAGGTGGTGCGTGAGCGCCTCGAGGAACTTGCCCGGCAGGAGGCGGAGATCATGGCCTTGGGGGATGATCTCCCCCGCATGCACTCCTGACCATGCCGGACTCTCCCCTCCCCTTGGTGCGGTACCAGCACGTCACGCTCGCCCGCCCAGGCCAGGCACCCCTGTTGCATGGTTTGGATTGGATGTGGCTTCCAGGCCAGGCTTGGTGGGTGGAAGGTCCGGCTGGCAGTGGCAAGACCACCTTCTGCGAGTCGTTGCTGGGCCACCACATCGCGCAGGACGGCACCCGGCTCTGGCCGCTGGCCAGGGAGCAGGGCGTGGAGCCCTGGCATATGCTGGGCTGGGTTCCTTGGCTGGAAAACTCCCGCCGGTTCCAACGGGCGGACTACTTCCACCAGCAGCGGTGGCACGCCGCCGAGTCTCAGGAAGGCCCCACCGTCCGGGAATTCACCGGGGATTCCCACGCCGCGCGCGAGGCACTCGAGGCCGTCGATCTGGCCGGCCGCCTCGACCAGCCGCTGGTCACCCTGTCCAGCGGGCAGATGCGCCGGGCCCGGCTCGCCCGCGCCCTGGCCGAATCAACGGCCGGCCTGGTGGTGGAGGAACCGTTCGCCGGCCTGGACAGCATTCAGCACGGCCGGCTG
>CAWUOE010000478.1:0-3164 GCA_963923355.1 uncultured Gemmataceae bacterium
TGGAACACGCCGCGATCAGCCTTCACCGACCTGGAGTTGTTTCCCGACCGCGCGGGTCAGGGTGTGTTGCAGGATTTGCGGAAGAAGGTGGAAAGCTGGCGCATCGAGGGGAAAGGCGCCCCACCCCGGGCGCATGGCCTGGTGGATGTGGCCAAACCGGAACCCGCCAAGGTGTTCCTGAGGGGCAACCCGTTGCGGCTGGGTGACACAGCTCCCCGTGTGGTGCCGGCCAGTCTGGGAAGTGAACGGGCCATCGTGAACGGATCCGGAAGGCTGGAGCTTGCGTTGGCTGTCACCCGGCCCGACCATCCCTTGCTGGCGCGGGTTTGGGTCAATCGGGTCTGGGGGCATGTTTTTGGGGAGGGTTTGGTGCGCACCCCCGGGGATTTCGGCTCCCGGGGTGAGGCTCCGACGCACCCGGAATTGCTGGATGATCTGGCCGCATCGCTGGTGCGGGATGGCTGGTCGCTGAAACGGCTGCTCAAACGGTTGCTGACCAGCCAGGCTTTCATGCAGGGGCAGCCACGGGATGATTCAATCTACACCAAAGATCCGGAAAACCGTTGGGTGGGGCGGATGGAGCCGCGAAGGCTGGAGTTCGAGGGCCTGCGGGACAGTTTGCTCCAAGCCTCCGGAAGGTTGGACGGGAAGGTGGGCGGGCCATCGGTGGGCGATATCAATGCTCCCCGAAGGACGCTGTACCTGAAACTGGATCGCTTGCAGGTGCCCCAGCTTTACCGGGCCTTTGACTTTCCCAGTCCTGACACGTCGTCGGCCAAACGGGACCAGACCACCACCCCCTTGCAGGCCTTGTGGCTGATGAACAGTCCGTTTGCCCTGGAGTGTGGCAAGCAACTGGCCCAGCGCGCGGGTGACCCGAAAAAACCCGGGGATTGGATCGGGCGATTGTGCCAGATCGCCCTGCAGCGGTCCCCGACCCGTGAGGAGGCAGAAGCCCTGCGAGCCTTCCTGCAGGACGCCGGGGCGGATGGCCCGGTCCAGGCGGCGCAGGCCATCCTTGCCGGCAACGGTTTTGTTTGGGTGGATTGACGGGATCAATCAAACAACGGTTCAAACGCCGGCTCGACCTGCAGGGCGCCGTAGGCGGACAGGTGGTTGGTGTCGCAGTAGATGAAGCCTTTGGAATCGACCGGCAGGTAATCGTTCGACTGGCTGGCTTTCTTCAGGCAGGGAAGCGGATCGAGGATGACCACGCCGGCAGCCTCGAGTTCCGGCAGTATCCTGTTTTGAAAGCTGTTCTGCCGGGAGTACTGGGCATCGGTAAGGCCGACCAGGGTGCGCGGGTTGATGGAATTGAGGTACAGGGCCAGCTTGGTCGGGTTTGTGGGAAAGCAGGGCACATCCTTCACAAAGCAGAGTGTGATGCCGCGGGAGCGGAGATCCCGCGCCATGTCCAGCAGGCAGTCGCGCATCGCCTCCGGGTTGAAGCCGGCGTGGCGCTCCCAGAATCCGGCGATGACCAGGTGGGTGACCTGCAGATCCAGGGCGGTTTGCAGGATATTCCTGGATAATTGGAGGTATTCAGACGGCGAAAAATCCTGACTTGGATAGGGGTAATTGGGGACCGGCGGGACGCCGCTGTGCAGCGCGGCGATACCCGGCATGCCGTTCTTTCGGCAGATGCTGTCGAGGGCGGGCATGATCGACTTGGCGTGGCTGTCGCCCCACATGAAGACGCGGGGGGAACCGACTTCCGCCCCGAACCGGAGCAGGCCAGATTGCAGATTATTCGGGTCGAGTTTAGACCAGAGCCAGCGCTCGTCCATGTTGCGGGTGGTGAGCAGCTCCTGCACGGGGCCCTCCATCCGCCCGGGCAGGCCCAGGTTGCGTTTGATCGCCTTGCCGGTGACCACCAACAGGGCGCACCCGGCCGCGAAGCCGGCGAACAGCAGCCGGCGGTCGGGTACCAGTCGCCTGCCCCGGAAAGGGGTTTCCACCAGCCACCAGGAGAGCGTCGCCAGAACCAGCGAAATCGCCACCCAGCAGGCCCGGGTCCACCAGGGGGGAGGGACCAAGGCGAAGTAATTGGCGAAGGCGATGGGAGGCCAGTGGACCAGGTAGAGGGAATAGGAAATGGTGCCAACGAATACGACGGGTTTCCATTCCAGGCAGCGGTGCACGCTGGTTGGGGTAGCACCCCCCGTGGCGATCAGCAGCACCGCGCCCAGGACGGGCAGGATGGCGGCCGGGCCGGGGAAAATGGTTTCTTTCGTGTACAGGCAGGCGGGCAGGAGGATGAGTGACAAACCCGCCCAAGCCAGAAGCCCGCGACGACGGGCCAGCGGCTCCGACAAGGCCGGGGCCATGGCGAGCAACGATCCCCCGAGCAATTCCCACGCCCGGGTGGGCAGCCAGTAGAAGGTGAAACTGGTGCGCCTCCAGACGAGCCAGCAGGCGGACAGCAGGCTGAAGGTGAACAGGGCGGTCAGGATGGACCGGGTCCAGCGTTGGCGACCGGTCATGGCCAGGGCAAATAGCAGCAGCGGGATGAACAGGTAAAACTGTTCCTCGACCGCCAGCGACCAGGTGTGGAGAAGCGGTTTTTCCGCTGTCGAGGTATCGAAGTAACCGGACTCGCCCCAGAAGTGGATATTGGAATATCCCAGGGTAGCCGCGACGACTGATTTGCCCAGGGCGAAGAAGTCCGCCGGGAGCAGCAACCGGTAGCCGGCGATCACGGTGCAGGCGGTCACCACGAAGAGCGCGGGGAAGATGCGGCGGACGCGGCGCTCCCAGAAGGCCCAGAAGGAGAAAGTGCCCTGAGCCAATTCGCGCAGCAGGATGCCGGTGATCAGGTAGCCGGAGATGACGAAGAAAACATCGACGCCGATGTAGCCGCCGGGGAAGCCCAAGCCGGCGTGATTGAGCACCACCAGCATCACCGCGAGAGCGCGGAGGCCGTCGATGTCCGGGCGATACTGGTGCCGTCTTTCGCCGTTCAACACCCAAAGCTCCGCTGTGCAACGTGAAAACAAGCCGTCTGGAGGATTCTCAAAACGATTTGGGGAGCCAAAAGCAAGGGGGATACGGGATAGGCTGGACGGCATCTTGCCTATCTTTCCGATCTTGTTGTTTTGTCGCGATTCGTAGGGTGATTTTGCTAGAATAAATAAACAACCCACCTGTCGGGAATGCTCAATACC
>CAWUOE010000479.1:0-3155 GCA_963923355.1 uncultured Gemmataceae bacterium
CCTTCTATCAAGTGCAGTTAGCGGCTTGGGGCAACCCCAAGGAGGACCCGGGAGTTTTCGACAGTTGGGGGATGCTGCGGGAGGCCCAGCGCAGAAGCCTGGAAGCCATCCCGAGCGCCGGCATGGCTGTCGCCATCGACATCGGCGATGCCAACGACATCCATCCGCGCAACAAGACCGATGTCGGCGAGCGGCTGGCGCTTTGGGCCTTGGCCAGGGATTACGGCAAGCAGGTGGTCTGTTCCGGGCCGCTGTTCAAGGGACTGAAGGTGGAGGGCAAGCGGGCGGTGATCTCCTTTGACCACCTGGGTGGTGGCTTGATGGCCGGCAAAAAAGAGGGCCGCAAGCCGGCGGTCGAGGATGCGGGCGCGCCGCTGAAACAATTCGCCATCCGGGGCCAGTCGGGTCCCTGGCGCTGGGCCCAGGCGGTCATCGAGGGGGACACGGTGGTCTGCACCCATCCCGAAGTGGCGGAGCCGGTCGCGGTCCGCTATGCGGTCACAATCCATCCGGCCGGAGCCAACCTGTACAACCGGGCCGGGTTGCCCGCCTCCCCATTCACCAGCGAGGATTGGTGACCGGAGCCAACCTGTACAACCGGGCCGGGTTGCCCGCCTCCCCATTCACCAGCGAGGATTGGTGAGCGGTTACCCGATCACCTCCACCCGCTCCACCAGGTCGCGCAGGAAACGGGCGGCGGGGGCGCCATCCACCACGCGGTGGTCGAAGGTCAGGCTCAAGGGCAATTCCTTGCGGAAGATGAAGCCGTCCTGACCGCTGGGCAGCGGCACC
Source organism: uncultured Gemmataceae bacterium (assembly GCA_963923355.1). Taxonomy (GTDB): domain Bacteria; phylum Planctomycetota; class Planctomycetia; order Gemmatales; family Gemmataceae; genus UBA6894. Next base: position 793 of record CAWUOE010000479.1, read on the forward strand.
GGTTGCGGCTTGATGGTTCCCAGACCCAGAATGGCCACTTGCGGCCATGGGATGACCGGGTTGAAGAACTCCACGCCGTAGGGGCCCAGGCTGGTCAGCGTGAACAGCGCCCCCCGCATCTCCTCGGCGGCCAGCCGGCCTTGCCGGCCCTTCTCCACCAGGGCTTGGCTGTCGGCGGCGATCTCGGTCAAGCTCCGTCGGCGCACATCCCGCACCACGGGAACCACCAGGCCGGTGGGCGCGTCCACCGCCAGGCCCAGGTCGATGGTGTCGCCCGGGGGCACGATGTAAGTTTCTTCCCACCGGCTGCCCAGGATCGGGTGCTCCACCAGCAGGTCAGCGATCATCTTCAGCAGCATGTCGTTGAAGGTGGGGGCAATGGCACCCTTGGGTGTCTCTTTTTTCAGGCGGGCCCGCAGGGCCAGCAGGGCTGTGGCGTCGGCCCGGGTGGTCAGCGTGACGGGTACCGTTTCCTGACGACTTTTGACCATCGCCTTGGCGATGGTGCGGCGGCGCGAGGTGACCGGGATCGCGTTGTCGGGGATCTCCACGGGAGGCGTCGCGGGAGACACATCGGTCGGCAAGTCGCGTTCACGGATGCGGCCGCCGGGTCCGCCGCCGCGCACCTGGCGCAAATCCACGCCACGTTCCCCGGCGACACGCCGGGCCCGCGGGGTGGCGATCAAGCGCCCGTGGCTGCCGTTGGTGGCGGGAGTGCCCGGCACCAAATCGTGCTCCTGCACCCGTCCGCCCGGCCAGGCGGGTGTCAGCTGATTCAGGTCGATCCCCATCAGCCGGGCCAGGCGCCGCACCGACGGGGAGGCGGCCACCCCGGGGGAAACCGGGGGAAGGACACCGCCCGGCGGCCGGCCCTCCCTTTGTCGACTTGGCGCCTCCGGGGCCGGCGTGGGGGCTATGGCGGTCCACACGGGCGATTCGCCCGGGGCGCAGAGTTGACCGATCAGGTGGCCCACAGGCACCACCTGGCCGGGCCGGGGGCAGTCGGGCGCCAGGTGCAGGATGCCTTCACCGATGGATTCGATCTCTTGTGTGGCTTTTTCACCTTCCAGCGTGAACAGGGGATCGTTGGGGCGCACGGTGTCGCCCGGCTTTTTCAGCCAGCCGGCGAAAGTGCCTTCCTCCATCGACCAGCCCAGCCGGGGGATGCGGATCTCCTCGGCCATGGCTATTCCTCCACCAGGGCACGCAGGGCTTGCGTGATTCGCGCCTGATCTGGCAGCACCGTCTGTTCCAGCACGGGGCTGTAAGGCGTGGGGGCCGCCACACCAGTGATGCGCCGCACCGGGGCATCGAGGTAGTCAAACGCCTGGTCCGCCACCAGCGCCGCCACCTCGGCGGCGAAGCCGCACGGCCCGGCAGGCTCATCCACCACCAGCAAGCGGCCGGTCTTCCGCACCGACAATGCGATGGCCTCGCAATCCAGCGGGGAGATGGTGCGCGGGTCGATCACCTCGATCTGCTTGCCTTCCTTCGACAATTCCTCGGCGGCGGCCAGGCACAGGTGGTTCATGCGGCCTACCGCCACCACGGTGGCGTGGGTACCGGCCCGGACAATGCGCGCCTTACCGAACGGAATTTCGAGTTCACCCTCCTCGACCGGGCCCTTGGTCTGCAGGATTTCACGGTGCTCGAGGAACAGCACCGGATTGTCACAGCGGAGGGCGTGCTTGAGCAGGCCCTTGGCATCGCGCGGGGTGGAGGGCACGGCAACCCACAGGCCCGGCACCTGGGCCAGCATGCCGTAGTAGCTGCCCGAGTGGTGGGTGGCCGCCGAGTGGCCGATGCCGATGCAACCGCGCAACAGCACGGGCATCTTCAGCCGTCCACTGGACATGAACTGCATCTTGGCAATCTGATTGACGATCTCGCCCCAGCCGTCCAGCACGAAGTCGGCGAACATGAAGTCCACCACCGGGCGCGCGCCAGCCATCGCCGCGCCGCAGGCAAGGCCGACGAAGCCGCGCTCGCAGATGGGGGTGTCGCGCAGACGGCGCGGGCCGTGCTTGTCGAACAGGCCGGCGGTGGTACGAAAGTTGCCACCCCGCACGCCGATGCCTTCGCCCAGCACGAAGATGCGGTCATTGACCCCCATCTCCTCGGCCAGGGCCTCAAGCGTTGCCTGGCTGAAGGTGATCTGCCGGGCATTCGGTGCGGCGGGTTTCTCGGTCACCACGCGCGCCGGCTCGGCGTAGACATGGGTGCTGGCGTCCTTCGATTCGGGGGGGGCAGCCGCCTCGGCCTTTTCCCTCGACTCGCGCACCAGGGCCACCACACCGGCCTCGATGGTGTCCAGTTCTTCGGTCGTGAAACCATGTTCACGGACCAGGCGATCTTTCAGCGTG
>CAWUOE010000480.1:0-3153 GCA_963923355.1 uncultured Gemmataceae bacterium
CGATTCCTTTGGCTTTTTCCCAATTCATGCCGGGTTGAACGACCCCATGGCCGCGGTAAATGGGCAAACCCCTTTTCAGTGAGTGAATTTCTCGCCGGGTCCTGCCTTTGGGCGAATCATTCCATCTGCCAATTCGCTCATTGAAAAGGAAAAAACGGGATGCATATTCGCGGATCACGGACCAGTATCCGGCATGGTCGGTCTGGATGAAAAACTGGCCTTCCGGTTTCAAGGCACGGATGCAGTGGGCCATGAATAAAGGGGTGATCAGCCGTTGTGATCGCCAGCGCGGATCGTCAAAAGGTTGCGGGTGGTAGCAATGAATCTCGGAAGTTGAATTGGGCGGTAGCAGATCACGGACCAACCGATGAGCTTCGGAAACCAGAAAACGCAGGTTGGACAGCCCCCGTTGGTTGCCGCGACGCGTTGCGTAGCGGATCACTACAGGCAAGATGTCGGCAGCCAAATGGTCCATTTCCTTGCGGGACCAGGCACTTCCCAGCGAAAACCTGCCGTTCCCGCAACCCAAGTCCACGACGAGCGGTGCTGAGCGGCCAAATATTTCCTCAACAGGCAGAAACCCTGCGGTTGGAAGTTTTTTCAGGGCGGTTTGAACCCATTTTTCCTGTGGAAGGATTTCCCCGGGGATGGGGACTCCCATCTCTCGTTCGATCCTGGGCAGGTGTGCGGGAGCCTGCCCCATGCGGGGCGTTTGGTGTTTTTGCCGATGATTTTTGCCGCCGCGCATAAGGGGGATCAAGAAACAGGGTGAAGGGCTTGAACCAGTGACCTTGCCAGGGCCCCGATTTCCGACGCCACTTGCAGGATGGTCTTTTTGCCCACTTGTTCACACAGCCGGACCAAGGCGCTTCCGACGATCACACCGTCGCAATGGTTTCGCAGGATCTCAACCTGGTCCGGGCGACTGATACCGAAACCGACACACAAAGGCAGGTCGGTTTGGCTCCTGAGCCACGCCAACTGTTCGAGAAGTTGGGGCGGAAGTTCTTTCCTCTCGCCGGTAATCCCTGCAATGCTGACACAATAAACAAAACCCGAGCTCGAATCCAAAATGCGCTTGGCTCGCTCCTTTGGAGTGGTGGGTGTGACCAATTGGATCAGGTCGAGCCCTGCCTGGCGGGTCAGTGCCAACAGGTGGGTGGATTCCTCAACGGGCAGGTCCGGGACAATCAGGCCGCCGATATGGGAAGCTTTGGCCTGTTCGACAAAATTTGCGATTCCCCTGCGATGGATCAGGCTGTAGCTCAACATGGCTACCCGGGGAGTGCCCGAGGTTTCAGCGCTTTCTTGGAGGGACTGGGCGAAGCGGAGCAGGTCCCCCATGCTTGTCCGGTTGGCAAGCGCCCTGGTGTAACTGGCCTGAATGACAGCTCCGTCCGCGATCGGATCGGAATAGGGAAAACCCAGTTCCATTGTGGTGGCACCGGCTTTGGCCAACTCCGACAGGAAAACACGGGTTGCATCAAGGTTTGGATCACCAAGGCTGATGAACGGGATGAACGCCTTGCGATTGTTGGCCCGCAGGTTTGAAAAAGTAGAGGCGAGGGATGTCATGGGTGGGCCGAGTTTCCTTCCAGATCCAGGCCTTGAAGGCGGGCGACCTCGTAGCAATCCTTGTCACCCCGCCCGGAGAAACAGACAACCAGGATTTGATCCTTGGGCATGCCCTTGGCCAGGCGGAGGGCTTCCACAATTGCGTGGGAGGTTTCAAGGGCCGGAAGGATTCCCTCCATGCGCGAGCAGATATTGAAACCCTCCAGCGCAGCCCCATCCTCGCAAGCCGAGTAGGTTACCCTGCCTGTTTCTTTCCAATAGCTGTGTTCCGGACCGACGCCCGGATAATCCAGTCCGGCCGAAATGGAATGCACATCGGCAGTTTGGCCATCCTGATCCTGGAGCACGTAACTGAATGTTCCGTGAAGGACACCCGGTTTCCCAAAACTGAGTGTTGAGGCATGGGCTCCGGGTTTGGGGCCCCGACCACCGGCTTCCACCCCCACCAATTGGACGGAAGCGTCTTCCACAAAGGGATGAAACATTCCGGCCGCATTGCTTCCCCCACCCACGCAGGCAACTACGGTGTTGGGCAGATTTCCGAAACGTTCCAGACATTGATCGCGGGTTTCCCTGCCGATCACTGATTGGAAGTCCCGCACGATCTGGGGAAAGGGATGGGGCCCCACGACGCTGCCAAGAATATAGTGTGTGTTCTGTACGCTTCCCATCCAGTCCCGCATGGCCTCATTCACCGCGTCCCTTAGCGTGCGGCTGCCCGTGGTCACAGGTTGGACGGTGGTGCCCATCGCCCGCATTTTGAAAACATTCAGCTTTTGGCGGCGAACATCCTCCTCACCCATGTAGACCGTGCAAGGAAGGCCAAGGAGCGCGCAAGCCGTCGCACTGGCGACACCGTGCTGGCCAGCACCTGTCTCTGCAATGATCCTGGTTTTTCCCATCCGCTTAGCCAACAGGGCTTGACCAATCGCATTGTTGATTTTGTGGGCTCCGGTGTGGTTCAGGTCCTCCCTTTTCAGGTAAATCCTTGCCCCACCAGCCAAAGCTGTTAGTCGTTCCGCGAAATGAAGAGGTGTGGGGCGGCCCACGAAATCCTTCAAGTAATGCTCAAAAGTTTGCAAAAAAGTTGGATCCCGCATCGAATCTGAGTAAGCAGCTTCCAACTGGTCGAGGGCCGCCACCAAGGTTTCAGGGACGTAACGGCCCCCGAAATCGCCGAACCTGCCAGCCTTGTTTGGAACCGATGCGACTGCCTTGGACATCGAGCCTATTCCATGGATTTACCAGCCGTTCGGACCCCGGCTCAGCGAATAAAACGATACGGACACCCGTTTTGTGCCCTGTCCGAACTCTTCAGCGAATCCCATCGGATTTCGGGAAGAGGGTTGGGCGGGTTTCCGTCCGTCGGTAAATCTGAACTTAATCTTAGGTTACCCTAAAGTGGCATGAATAACCGGTCAAGAAATGGACTGCGTGCCGATAGCCCAAGCTAGCCCCTTTGGATCACAGGATCATGCCAGAGTTACCCGAAGTGGAAACGGTTGCCAGGGACCTGAAACCACTGTTGACTGGCAAAACCATCCAAGGTGTGTGGTGGAGTGGCAAGAAACTGCGTTT
>CAWUOE010000481.1:0-3151 GCA_963923355.1 uncultured Gemmataceae bacterium
AGGTGGAGGGCACGGGTGAGTGCATGCTGCCATGCCCGGTCCTTGGGTTGTCCGGGCTGCCGGCATAACTCGAGCAGGGTACCAAGTGCTGGGCCGGGGTCCAGTGCAACCAGCGCTTCCACTGCGGCACGGCGAACGGTTGGGGATGGATCCGTTTCCACCAGCCGGTTCAAAATCCCTCGGCCGGCGCCAGACCGCTGACGTGCCAAAATCCGGGCGGCCACCAGCCGGATCGCTTCTTCAGGGTCGTTCAGCAATCCCGCCACTTGCTCCAGGGTTTCTTTTGTCCCGATGCGGCACAGCCCCCACAGGGCATAAACCCGTGCCGGCACCGGGTTGCCTGCCAGGCGTGCATAAGCTGCAAGCTCTTTTCCGGCGCCAGACAGAACCAGTGCGTCCAAGGCCCGGTCCCGCACCACAGGCCGGGCATCGGCTAACCAATCGGGGGAAGCCAGGTTGGTTATTTTGAGTCCGCGAGGATCTTCAAAAGCCTTGTCAATTGCTGGTCCACCAGCCCGGCTGATGCGATAAATGGCGCCCAGGGACTGATCCTTCACCATCTGCGAGGATGGGCAGCAGAGCTTGTACCACCCGCCCGTGTCCACCACCAGGATCGATCCGTCGGCATCCTCAAGGACATCAGTGGGATGAAAATCCGGATGGTCGGATACCAATAGATCCTTGCTCGCCGCTTCAAGGGCACTTCCAGAAGGTCGCAGCGTGTGGGCCTGCACCCGCCTGAGGTTGAATTGGCAGGACAAAAGCTGGTCTTTCAGGCCCAGTCGATGGGATCGGGCGCGGGTCAAGCCGCAGGGAGCGGCCGGGCCAAGGTCCACCAGCACCGGCATGAGGTCAGGGCTGGTCCACAGGTGCTGGGGTGAATGGATGGGATCATGATCCTTGCCCCACAGGCCGCCTTCCACCGCGTGCAGCAAACCGTCGCGAAGTCCTGTGCCACTGCCGGGACGATGGACGAAAGTGCAGGTGAGGAACACATCGCCCAGGGCGGAAAACGCGACACCTACCGGGTTGTCCATCCCGCCGTTCAGAACCGCTTGGCGGCCCGATCCATCCGGACGGGCGCAGAATAAATGGGATGCCTTTGTGACCAGTGTTTCGCCGCCGGCCAGAGTGTGTTTCTGTTCGGCAAATGCACCCTTGGTCCAGTAGATGAATCCGTCCGGCCCGACGGCGGGGCCGTGCAGGTCGTTCATGCACCCGGTCAGGGTGCCACCGTCGTGCCACAGGATCCGTTTTTCAGCGATACCATCATCATCAGCGTCGATAAGCCGCCAGATCTTCGGTGGGGCACCCACCCACACCTCGTCGCCTACCACGCAGATGCCCTGCGGCAGCATCAGGTTGTCTGCGAAGACCGTGCGCCGGTCGAAGATGCCGTCGCCGTTGTCATCCACCAGTCGCAGCACGCGGTGCGGTTTCTTCTCGGCTTGGATCGCCGCCGGTTCGTTGGATCCGGAACTCTCCGTCACATACAGCCTGCCCCGCGCGTCGAACACGGCGCTGACAGGCCGGTCCACCAGGGGTGAACCTGCCACCTGGGTGATTTTCAGGCCGGCGGGCAGTGTGAAATGATGCCTTCCCAGGCCCACCGTGCCGGCTGGTGCCGGCGCTTGGGAGAAAAAAAAGGCAAGCGTCGCCAGCAGCACGGTTGTGTCTCCGGAAAAAAGGAAAGGTCAGGTCAGGATTTCCTTCACCACGCGTTGCGGTTCCACACCCGTCAACCGTTGGTCCAAACCCTGGAACTTGAAGGTGAAGCGCTCATGGTCGATGCCCATGCAGTGAAGGATGGTGGCGTTTACATCATTGATGTGAACCGGGTCTTTTGTGATGTTGTAGCTGAAGTCGTCCGTCTCGCCATGCACGGTGCCCGGTTTGATACCCCCGCCAGCCATCCACATGCAGAAATTGCGAGGGTGGTGGTCGCGTCCGTAGTTGTCACGGTTCAGGGTGCCCTGTGAATAGACGGTGCGGCCGAACTCCCCGCCCCACACCACCAGCGTCTCGTTCAGCAGGCCGCGTTGGGCCAGGTCCTTCACAAGGGCCGCGGTCGGCTGGTCGGTATCCTTGCACTGGTTGCCCAGTTCCGTGGGTAGGTTGCCGTGCTGGTCCCAACCCCGGTGCAGCAACTGCACCACCCGCACCCCGCGCTCCACCAGTCGCCGGGCCAAAATGGCGCTGTTGGCAAAGCTGCCCGGCTGGGTCACCTTCGGGCCGTACATTTCCAGAATGTTCTTGGGTTCGTTGGAAAGGTCGGTGAGGTCCGGCACGCTGCTTTGCATGCGGAACGCCATCTCATACTGGCTGATGCGGCCCTGAATTTCCGGGTCGTGGTACCGGTCGAAGGTGCGCTGGTTCAGTTGGCCCAGCGCGTCCAGCATCGCGCGACGGTCTTCCTTGTCGACGCCTTCCGGGTTGCGCAGGTACAGCACCGGGTCACCGGTGCCCCGCAGTGCCACTCCGTTGTACTGGGTGGGTAAAAAACCGCTCGACCACATGCGTGTGAACAGGGCCTGCCCGTTGCTTCCCTCCGGAAAACGCGGCGTGAACACCACGAATCCGGGCAAGTTGTCGTTGTCGCTTCCCAGACCGTAAGAAAGCCAACTGCCGATGCTGGCCTTCCCGGGTACCTCGCTGCCTGTCATCACAAAGGTGCAGGCCGGGTCATGGTTGATGGCGGAGGTGTGTACCGATCGGATCAGGCACATGTGGTCCACGATGCCCGCGGTGTGGGGCATCAGGTCCACGTTGGCCCAGGTGCCGCACTTGCCCGATTGCTTGAATTTGAATTTGCTGGGCGCCACTGGAAAGCGTTTCTGTCCACTGGTCATCGTGCTCAGGCGTTGTCCACCCTGCACGCTGGCTGGTAGGTCCTTGTCAAAATAATCGTTCAGCTTCGGTTTGTAGTCCCAGGTGTCGATCTGCGAGGGGGCGCCGTTCATGTGCAGGTAGATCAGCGCCCGCGCCTTGGGCTGGTGGTGGGGGAACCCCGGAAGCGCCGGGTGCACCTTGGGCTGTGCGGGAGCCGCCAGCCCCCGACGGCCCGCTTGGCCCCCCAGGATGCCGAGGGCTAACGCCCCCATGCGCAGTCCGGTGCCGGCGAAAAATTGCCGGCGGGTTTCCTCGGTCGGGA
>CAWUOE010000482.1:0-3149 GCA_963923355.1 uncultured Gemmataceae bacterium
CACATCATGAAGTACCGCCGGCGCAAGAACTACGTGCGGCGCAAGGGCCATCGCCAGTATTTCACCAAGGTCCGTATCGAGGAAGTGGTCGCCTCCTGACCTTTCCCAGTTTTCAACTGCCACCAACCGGCGGAACCCAGCCTTGTCTCGGCTGGGAACCGCCGGTTAGCTTTTGCGTCTGGGAAATGGATTTCCCCTCATACCACCAGACGGCAGGAAGCTGGCACCATGCGTTCAACAATCGTCTCCGCCTTGGTTTTGCTGGGATTTGTCGCCCTCGTTTCCCCCGTGGCCAAGACCCGCATGCGTGGCCAGGCCCAGCCTCCTGCACCTCCTGCTAGTTTCCCGGTCACTCCCCAAACCGCACAGCCACAAACGCCCCGTCCGCTGCCCCCCTTGGGCAATACCACCCCGTTGCCGCTGGCCGTGCCACCCAGCCCGCAACCTGCTGTCTCCACCGGCCTCATCCAAACCGGGCTCAATCCCGCAAGCGGCGTCACCCCACCACAGCCGACACCCGGCTCGGTGCCCGCGGTTCCCGGGTCAAACACACAGCAGGGCTCCGGCTGGGCCGGCCGGCTGGAAAAGGACCTGGCAACCCTGCCTCCGCTCACCAAGCAGATGGTCCTCACCTCGCGTCGCGGCGCCGACTGGCTCTCCCGCATGAACAGCGTCAAGGGCCTGTTTTCACCCGGCATCGACCCCGCCATCCGCGAGCAGGCCACCGATGAGGGCATGCTCCGCCAGATCGGCTCCGCCTGGACCCTCAACCGGGCGGCCCAGGCTTTCGGCGAGGCCAAATACGAGGCGCGCGCCCTCCAGACCATGCTCTGCGCCCTCGAGGAAACCGTCATCGATTCCACCGATCCCAAAGGCCGCCACACCTCGGTCCCCCAGGTGCTCATGCCCCGCATTTTTGGAACCGCCCTCTTGGCTCTGGCACTCGTCGATCAACCCGCCCCTCCCGCCGACATGATCGAGCGCTCCGAAGAACTGGTCCATTACCTCCGCCGCGAGGCCCAGACCGAACTCGGCCCCAAACCGGCCGGCACCCCGCCCTCCACCGCCCCGGCCGGCCAGCGCTACCTGGTCGCCTACGCCCTGATGAAAAGCAACCAGGTCCGCCCCGCGGCCTGGAAGCTCGAAATCGCCGGCGCCCTGGTCACCACCCCCGCGGGCCCGGCTGATGCCCAGGCCCAGCCCTGGCAGGGCTTGGCAATGGCGGAATGGAGCCGCGCTCGCGGCGTTTCCAAACGCGAAACAGCCGCCGCACTCTATGCCATCTGCGAGGAGATGATCCGCTGGCAACAGACCAGGATCGACCCGGCCCATCCCCGTCACTTAGGTGGCTTCCAGCCACCCGTTGCCTCCGGCAACCTGACCGCTGGCGCGACCCCGGCCACCCCCACAGCCACCACCTCAGCCGCCATCTTGGTTACTCTGGCCGAGGCTGCCCTGCTGTCCCGCGAACTGGGCGATGCCACCCGTAATCAGGCCCTGATGGAGGCGATCGATCGCGGCACCCAGTTCATCGCCCAGCACCAGTACACCGAGGCTTCCACCCAGCATTTCGCCGAATGGTACCGCCCCATGCTCGAGGGCGGTTTCCGCGATTCAGAACGCGCCGCCACACTCACGCTCGCCACCCAGAACATGGCGCTCCTTGCCACCCTGGAAAGCCTCCGCGCCTCGGCACCCTGATGCCCCGTACTGGCCCCCGAACCGGTGTCCCATTATGATGTCTCAATGCTGAGTCGTAAGGCAGCAGTCTTGCGGGATAAGCCAATTTATACACCCCTATCGCGAATTATCTGCGTTCGCGCGGATGAATCGGTGGCTAGCGCCAGGCAACCATGAGCGAAGAGCGCGCCTCCCATCTAAGGCCCAAGTGCTTCAGTCTTCCGGGCATCCAGGTGGTCGCCACCGGCAGCTATGTGCCGGACTTGGTGATCACCAACCAGCAACTCCATAGCGAGTTGGGCTGCGATTCCGACTGGATCGTCAAGCGCACCGGCATCCTCGAGCGCCGCCACGCCCTACCCCACCAGGCCACCACCGACTTGTGCCAGATCGCCGCCCAGCGCTGCCTGGACAAGTCCGCCATCCCCAAGGATCAGATCGACCTGCTTGTCCTCGGCACCTTCACGCCTGACATGAGCTTCCCCTCCAGCGCCTGCCTGCTGCAGGACAGGCTCGGTCTCCGCTGCCCCGCCATCGAGGTCCAGGCCGCCTGTGCCGGCTTTGTCTACGCGCTCACCACGGGCGCCAGCTACCTGCTGGCCGGCGCCGCCCAGCGCGTGCTGGTGGTCGGTGGCGACACCAACTCCCGCGTCATCAACCCCAAGGACATCAAGACCTACCCGCTCTTCGGCGATGGTGCCGGCGCGGTCCTGCTCACCCGCGGCAATCAGGATCAGGGGCTGCTCGGTGTCAGCCTCGGCTCCGATGGCGGCGGCGGTGATCTGCTCAACCGGCCCGCCTGCGGCAGCCGCCTGCCCCCCACCCCCGGCAACATCGAGCAGGGCCTGCACTTCTTGCACATGGACGGCCGCGCCGTCTTCCGCTGGGCCGTCACCATCCTCTGCGACACCATCCAGGATGTGCTGCGCCACACCGGCCTCACCACCGAGGATGTCGACCTGTTCATCCCCCACCAGGCCAACATCCGCATCATCAACGCCGCGGTCGATGTGCTGAAGGTCCCCCGCAACAAGGTCTTCAGCAACCTCGAGAAATACGGCAACACCTCCGCCGGCTCCATCCCCATCGCCCTCGATGAGGCTCTCGCCCAGGGCAGGGTCAAACCCGGTCAAACGGTGGTCATCAGCGGCTTCGGTGCCGGCCTCACCTGGGGGACCGCCGTCCTCAAGCTCTGATCCCCGCTCGCTACTTCCCCGCCACAGGCGTCTTGCCGTCCAGGTACCGCCAGTCCTTCAGGTAACGGATCAGGTCCGCCATCTGCCCCGGGCTGATCGTCTTTTCCAGCCCCTCCGGCATCAGCGACCGCCCGGTGGACACGATCTCCTCAATATCCCCCCGCGCCAGGTCCTCCACCTTCCCGTCGGGCAGCACCAGCCGGATCGCACCGCCGGCCGCCCCCTGAATCACCCCCGCACGCACTCGCCCGTCCACGGTGGTCACCGTCTGCG
>CAWUOE010000483.1:0-3148 GCA_963923355.1 uncultured Gemmataceae bacterium
GTGACCTGGGAAAATTAGAACCCTACGGCAACACCAACCGCAAACCCTTGTTTCTGGCCAGCGGACTCGAAATCGAAGGGGAACCCCGGGTGATTGGCAAGGACATGCGTCACCTGCAGTTGGTGCTGCGTCAGGGGGGCAAAAAAGTGCGCGCGGTGGCATTTCGCATGGCCGACCGCCTGGAGGAACTGAAATCCGGGGGGGGCGCCCTGAGCATAGCCTTTCGTCCGGAAATCAATGATTTCATGGGACGCAGGGAGGTCCAGGTCCATATCGAGGACTTCCAGCCCAGGGCCAACCCGGAAGTCGAATTCGTTTCATCGGAAGATTATTGGAAGGAAGAGTAAGTTACAGCGGGTGGTTTAAAGTTGATGGGAAAATGATGGGTGATCAAGGGCCTGAACCGGACGAAAGTTGTCAGGGAGGTGGCTATGGATGGTGAAAGTCGGGAGGATTCCGGCGAGAACAAGGGGGCCGTCTCCCTTGTTCCCAAAGCGTCTACCATGATGCTTCTGGGGACGGGCCTTGCCATGTCGGTTACCGCCTGGGCCTTGAACTCAGTTTACCCCGAGCCCCCGAGCACGGCGGATATCAGCTTGGGCTGGAGCGGTTGGACCCGGCTGGCCTTGGTAATAACGGCTGCGATCCTGGGCGGGATCGCCCTGCGGATTGAATTGCGGCGCCACAAAGGGTCCGGTTGGCCCCAATTTCCCGATTCAGCGGCTGCCGCCGTCGTCTGCATTGTCCTGGCGTTGAACCTTGGTTTTTCAGAAAAAGGGTTGCTTGGCAAGGTGCCGAAGGATCAGATCGTTGACAATGACAACACAGGAGAGATTGTCACCTGGACCCGGCCGGCCCAGATGGAAAGCCTGGCCAGAATTTGCCGGGTCGGAATGATCTGTGCGTTTGTCGGTGGTTTTCTCCTGGTCATTCCCGAGGTGGCCCGCCGGACAGTGCTGGTCGGTTCGGTCGCTTTTCATTTCTGCGGCATCCTCTCCGCAGTGCTTAGCGTTCCGCCCCCGGGTGGCAATTCCCCGTGGCTGATCTCTCAGGCCTGGACTTATGTCTACAGGCCGTACCTGCAGTTCATATACCAGAACAACGCCTACCACTTTTATTCCCCCGAACCGGGCCCCCCTTCATTTCTTTGGTTGCAAATCACCTATACCGACGGGGGGAAACGTTGGTTCCGGCTGCCGGATGTGGAGACCAGTCCCACCCCAATGCATTTCCAGAGGATGCTGTCGATCGGGGAGAGCGCGGCCCAGGTGGTCCAGCGTGATCCGGGTGCCTACCGGTCCGAGGCCGCCTTGCAAAAGATGGCGCAGTTGCTTGGGTTGGAACGATTGCCCCGGGGAACCATCGCCCCGCTCACCTGGCGGGAGCCGATGCCCAACGCCAAGCACATGATGTGCAGCTATGTGCGGTCTCTGTTGAATCGTTTTCCGCATCCGGACAACAACAAAGAGGCCAAAGTCCTTGAGTCTCATCTCTGGCGGGTGGTCCAAACCATCATTCAGCCCGGGGACATTGCCTACGAGCATCGGGACCCCACAGACCGCCGGTTCTATGTGACGGTTTACCAGGGCGAATACGATGAAAAGGGGAACCTGCGTGATCCCAATGATCCACTCCTGTACTGGATGGTTCAGGCTTATGATCGTCGGATGATCGAGCAGTTGGTGCAGCAGTCGACCGAGCGGGAGAACGAGGTTCGCCGCCTCCGAGACTTGAGGCCTCGTGATCAGGACAGTCCGGCCGAAATGGCGGTGATGGCTGAGGAGGCCGACGCTCTCAAGCGTTTTCAGGGCATGTTGCAGGTGTGGCTGCGCCAGAAAGACCCTGTGATCGACTTCTTCAAACTCCAAAGCGACACGAATACATTCCCCCCGCAAAGTGCTTGGGTGGATGCATCCAAGTCTGCGGGGGCAAACTCTGCCAGCAGGCCAAAAAACCTGGCCGAAGCCGCCGACCAAGACAAGGAAAAACGGAAAGAAGCGAAACCCAATGCCGGCATCCGTGACGCCGGGGAGGTGAGGCCATGAACCTGTTCGAGTGGTTGATGGATCTGTTCCGGGGCCTGAACAGCTTCTTTTTCAAGCCCTCCACCCCGCATACCCTGGCGATGATCCGCATCATGGCGGGGTTCGGGATTCTCTACATCAATCTGAATTGGGGGACAGCCCTCCTGGAATTTGTCGGTCCACAGGGCTGGATCGGGCATGACACCATGGACAGCCTGCGTACCTCCACCCTGTTCGAACCACCCGGGGAGCGTTGGGATGGGACGGACCGGTTGGCGGAACCGCTACGGGGATCCAGCGCTTTTTCATTCTTCTACCATGTCACCGACGCCAACAGCATCTGGATGCTGCACTGGTGTTTCCTTGCAGTGAATCTGATGTTCGCGCTGGGGCTGTTCACCCGATTCACGGGGGTGGCCACCTGGATCGCCTCGCTGAGCTACATCCAGCGGGCCCAGACTTCGCTGTTCGGCATGGATACCATCACCAGTATCACCCTGTTCTACCTGATGCTTTCTCCCTGCGGTGGTGCCTGGTCCCTCGATCGCCTGATCGGAGCCTGGAGGGCGCGCAACCTCGGCCAGCCCGAACCCGAGGTGTCCGCCTCCTCGGATGCGACTTTTTTCCAGCGGCTGATGCAGATTCACTTTGCAATCATTTATTTCGGTGCCGGCACTTCCAAGCTGATGGGGGCCTCCTGGTGGCAGGGGACCGCCCTTTGGGGCTGCCTTGCCAACTACTCCTTCGCCCCAATGCAGTACGAGGGCTACATGAGGGTGCTGGAATTCATGGTTGCCCATCGCTGGATCTGGGAAATGGTCATGTCGGGTATGGCAGTGTTCACCCTGGTCCTGGAACTCGGATTCCCTTTCGCGGTCTGGATGCCGCAAATGCGATTGCCTTTCATGATCTGTGCCATCCTGTTCCATACTGGCATCGGCGTATTGATGGGGTTGCGGGTGTTCAGCTTCCTGATGTGCGTGCTGGTTTCATCCTTCGCCACGCCTGAGGAGGTGCGCGGGATTTTCCGCTGGATTGGCAGTTGGCTGGGATTGGGGGGCAAGCCAGCACAAGCGGTTTCGGTGCCGCGGGAGAAGGTCGCAGCCTGATGACAGGCTTCAGCC
>CAWUOE010000484.1:0-3133 GCA_963923355.1 uncultured Gemmataceae bacterium
CAGGCGGCCGGGATTTCCCACGGTTCCAGCTTCACGTTTTCCAAACCGTACCCTGTGAATTTTTCAGCGGCCCACTGGTTGGCTTTCTTCAGGTTTTCGCTACCAGTCATGCGGTGGCCGATGACATCGCTCAAGTGGGTGAGGTTGGGCTCAACCTCGGCGCGTTGCTTGATTTCCGATAGGACCAGTTGGTCGATCTCGGCAGGTGTTTTCAGTTGGGGTTTGTCATCGGCCTGGACCGAAGTTTTACCCAGGACAAAAAACAAACCGACACCCAACCCGAATGAGGCAACCAAAGGGGCACGCCAGTAGCGGTACATTCGACGTCACTCCGGGATGTGGAAAAAGGAAGGGAAATGGCAGAGGAGCCTTGGAGGGTACGGCAAAGTTGGAGCCTGTTCAAGAAGCCCCAACGCGAGGTTCCGGTTTTCTCATAGTTCTGTCAGGTTCCCCGGGTGTTCCCATAGAGGTCTATATGCAGCCTGGGGGCGAAGCGCCAGCCGCGTTCAAGGCAGGCCCGGGCCACCCAGGTTGAGCGGGAGGCCAGTTCTGAGGGGGTTGTTCCCTGAGGCATCAGCAGGATTCGCTCCGGGTCGGCTGGAGGCAACTGGCCCAGCAGGGTGTCGATTTCGGCAAGGTCGGCCTGGTGATGGACGACAAACTTGAGCTGGTAAGGCTGCCGGCCCATCAACCTGGCCACGATCGACGGTTTCCAGCGCGACCGCTCATGCATCAGGGCGTACCGGCCGCTTTCCTGGATGAGCGGGGTACTGCTGGATAGTTTGGGGCTGATACTGGCAAGGTCGCAGGTCAGCGGCACGTCCAAGGTGCCTGCCGTCTCTATCGTCACATGGCGGCCGGCCTTGCGCAGTTCGGTGACCAAATCGACAAGGCTGGGCCAGAGTAGTGGTTCACCTCCGGTGATGACCACATGCCGGCAATCGACATCCAAAACCCGTTTAACGATCTCCTCGGGTTCATATTTTTCGCCCTCAGGCTCCCAGGAGGCGTAGGGTGTGTCGCAAAACCAGCAGCGCAGGTTGCAGCCGGAGGTGCGCACAAAGACCGAGGGCGTGCCGGCAAGCAAACCCTCCCCTTGGATGGAATGGAATATCTCCGCGATTTTCATGGGCTGTATTGAAGTGGATCTTTGTGGCCTGCCTCGCGGAAGCCCTTCAGGCGCAACTGGCAACTGTCGCAGCGGCCGCAGGATTGCCCGCTGGGGAGCGGCGCGTAGCAACTGTGGGTGAGGGCCAAGTCCACACCCATGGCCACCGCCAGGCGGACGATTTCCGCCTTGTCCAGGCGCAAGAGTGGGGCGTGAACCCGGAACCGGCCCAAGCCTTCCACTCCGGCCTTGGTGGCCAAGTTGGCCGTCTGCTCGAAGGCCCGCAGGAACTCGGGCCGGCAATCCGGATAACCTGAGTAGTCGATGGCATTCATGCCGGCAAACAGGTCGAAGCAGCCGAGGGTTTCAGCCCAAGCCAATGCCAGGGAAAGAAATACCGTGTTGCGCGCGGGGACGTAGGTGCTGGGGATGTCGGTCATTCGGTCATGCGGGCGGTCAAGCGGTACAGGGATGTCAGCCGTCAGGGAGGAGCCGCCGAAAGTCCCCAAGTCCACCCGCACCACACGGTGCTCCACGGCTTCCAATTGGGCCGCAACCCGGGCTGCAGCTTCCAATTCCACCCTGTGCCGTTGTCCGTAGGCGATGGTGAGCGCGTGGCAGGCGAACCCCTGATTGCGGGCGATCGCCAGCACGGTGCTGGAGTCCAACCCACCGCTGAGCAGAACCACCGCTTTTTTCACCCCGTTTTCCAATGGAATTTCCTCGATCCGGGTGCCTGTTCCTTGCAGGTTCCGTAAGGCTTTAGAGTAGGCGTTCCCTTCGAACCCCGCCATGCGATCCAGCCCATCCGGGACCCATCATGCTGCCCCACCTTCCTCCCTCGGTCGATCCAACCCCCGTTTTTGACCTGGTCCGCGGAAACTTTCAGACGGAATTGTTGGCCTGTGGGCAAGAACTGGGAGTGTTTGAGCGATTGGGCCGCGGTGCCGTCACGGAGGAGGAGCTCCGCATGGAGCTTGGATTGGGCCATCGGCCCTTCACGGTGCTTTTCTGCGCCCTTCGAGCCATGAATCTGGTGCAAGGCCCACCAGGGGGTGAATTGAGGCTTACCGAGCAGGGACGATTTTTGGTTCCGGGTTATACATACGATATCACGGGATATGTTGGCCTGACCAGTCAATTACCTGGGGTTCAACATTTACTCGAACGGTTGAAAAGGGATGTACCGATGGAGAATCGGGCTGGGGAGGGAAAAGCTTTTATTTTTCGCGAGGGCATGGACAGCGCGATGGAGGATGTGGAATCCGCGCGCCGGTTGACTTTGGCTTTGGCTGGGAGGGCGGCCATTTGCGCTCCCGCCTTGGCCTCGGTCCTGCCATTGGAGGGAATGCGAAATCTCGTTGACCTGGGTGGAGGATCCGGGATCTACGCGGTCGCGTTGGCAAGGGCCAATCCCCATTTGCGCGTGGCAGTGGTAGACCGCCCTTCGGTGCTGGAGACAGCCCGGGAATTGTTGCGGGATGAACCGGGAGCCGAAAGGGTGGACCTGTTGCCCGGGGACCTCTTCAAGGAGTACCCCAAGGCTGACGGAGTTCTGTTGTCCAATATTTTGCATGACTGGGATTTGGCGGCCAACCATGAAATACTGACCCGTTGCCGGGAGGCTTTGCCCGAGGGGGGACGGGTGTTCATCCACGATGTGTTTCTGAACGATGCCTTGGACGGTCCGTTGCCGGAGGCGCTTTACTCGGCGGCATTGTTCAGCCTGACCGAGGGGCGGGCCTATAGCCGGGCGGAATACCGAGGCATGTTGCGTGCAGCGGGTTTCGTACCCACTGCCACGACACCGCCCACGGCTGTGCATTGCGGGGTGTTGGCCGCCGTGAAGGTGAATTGAACCTTGCTCCGGTGTACTCTCCCATGACCCCAAGCAATTGCCAAGAGATTGAATTAAAATGATTCATTGGTCATGGGTTCCCATCCCATACCGGCTGTTTTGTCCCTGAACTGAATTGATGGATTGACCATGCCTCGCCGAGTAATGGCCCTGCTGGCTGTGGTGTT
>CAWUOE010000485.1:0-3122 GCA_963923355.1 uncultured Gemmataceae bacterium
GGCGACCCCGGATGCCGCCGCCTCCGCCCCCGCGGAGTTCTGGTGGGAGGGATTTGTGGGCGTTTCCACCGAGGCCGCGCGCCGGGAGGTCCAACGGATCTCCGGGCAGATGTCGGAAGTGATGCGGCAAAGGCGCGCAGCCCTGGATGCCTCCCAACCGGTGGAATCGTTCGACCAGCGCCTGGAGGAATTGGATGCCGAGCGCAACCAGGCCCTTTGCAAGGTGGTGCTCGCCGAGAATCCCCAGGCCACCGAGGTGGACCGGGCCAAACGTGTCTTCTCGCTGCCGGTGCCCGGTTCCCCCTCGGGCGACCTGAAGGGATACTCCAGCCCGCTGGTCGCCTGGAACGCCGAGAACCTGCCCGCGGTCAACGGCCAGTTCCAGGCGCTGATCCGCGGACCCGGGCCCAACCCCGACCAGATCTGGTCCAACCAGTCCCTGGGGGGAAGCACGAATTTCTCCAGCTTCTACAAGTACCCCGGCGACTTCGATTTCCCGGAGCAATGGAACATCTCCACCGCGCCCGACGCCGACACCGCCGCCGCGTGGATCACCCAGGGAATCATCGATTTCGCGGCCCACCAGGACCAGGCCAAACTGCCCAACCTGGAGGTGCTCTTCCTCTCGGTCAACAATGTGGTCTGGACCAACGCGCAACTGCTCCAGGCTCGGACGGACACCGCCCGGTTCGACGCCCTCAAAAACGCCATCCGGGACATCAACAACGGCAACCTGTATCTGAGCTTTTACGGCGTCCTGGACGACGGCCGCATCACCCACATGCAGAAGGTGATCTCCGTCAACGCCAAGGGCCCCGGCGGCGAGGAGCTGTTTGCCTCCAACCCCAACTGGGCCTGGTATCTCGCGGACGACCTCGACGACGAGCTTCCGCAATCGGGCGATTACTTCCAATCCAGGGCGATCGCCTCGTATTTCCAGGAGGTTTACGTGGTGAACGGCCCGTCCACCCTGGACCCGGTGCGTCTGGGCGCCTACGCCGAGATCATGCACAACGAGGCGATGAAGGAGGTGAACGTCAAGAAAAACTACATGAAGGCGGCCAACAGGGCCTTCAGCTACGTGCGGACCATCGGCGACCAGGAGGGGATGGAGGCGTTCAAGCCGGTTTTCCAATCCAAATACCTGGAGATGAACCAGCGCAACGCCATGCTGGACGCGATCAACCTCGTCCTTTCCGGCAAGTGCTCCACGCGGCTGCTGACGGTGGGCAAGACCAAGGAGATGCTCTACATCGCGGCCAGGGACCTGGAACCGCTGGCGGGGGGACTCTACTCCGCCCAACTGCGCGACATGGCGAACCAACTGGGCGCGACCGAGTCGGGGCTCGGCACCCCGCTGACGCCCGACAGCGCGAAAAGCGCGCAGATGTCGGCCATCAAAAGCAACATCGCCTGGGCCCTGAACAACGCCGTGATGACTATCGTGGTGCCCAACGTTCAGGAATATGTCGAGAACTACGGGCGACCGGAGCTCACTCAGGCTTCTTGAACATGCCCATCATGCCCTGCAGGCGCTGCATGGTGCGCGCCTCCATGTCGCGGATCATGCGTGCCGTCTCGGGGTCCATGGCGGACTCGCCCGGTTGCTGCAGCTTCGACATGACCGACTGCAGCTTGTTGGCGAGATCCTCGGGCAGCATCTGCTTCAGCATGTCGGCGTAGGCGGGGGAGAACAGCGATTCGCCGCCATTGCCGGCCCCGACGGATGCGGGCCGGGCCGGGCCGCGGGCCGCCTGGGCGGCCGGGTCGCAGGGGCAGGGGACCCCCCGGGTGTGCGCCTCCACATGGGTTTTGGCCACCTGGTGCAGCGGGCTGTCCGCCGGAATCCTGGCCAGGGCCCGCTGGAAATGCGGCTGCGCGGCGGCCATGCGGCCCGAATGCGCCAGGACAATCCCCATCGACAGGGAACCCATCGCCGCCAGGTCGAGGTTCTCCACCCGGTCGGCGGCGCGGACCGCCTCGTCCAGCCAGCGCTCGCACTCCGCCGAATTGCCCCCGGCATGGAGGACCTGCGCCAGACCCTGGGCCGACTCGCTGAACAACTCGTCCTCGCCGGCATCCCGCGCCTCGGCCACCACGGCGCGCAGCAGCTTCTCCGCGCCGGCGGTGTCACCCTTCTCGGCCAGCACCATGGCCCGCGCGCGCGACGCCCGCGCCGCGATGGTGCCAAGCCCCTGCAGACGGTATAGCTTCTCGGCCTTCTCCAGCGCCTCGATCTGGTGATCCTTCCGGCCGCACATGCCCTCCAGCGCCGCGAGCAGGCCGTTGGTGTCCGCCGTCAGGCGGGCCTCCCTTCCGGCCACGCGGGCCAGCCACTCGGCCACCCAGCGGGCCAGGTCGCGTGGAATCCTCGGATCCAGTTTGCCGCCCCCGGCCATCTCGGTTAGCTGCTGCAGGTGCGCCGCGAAGCCCTGCGCCAACGCCGGCATCGGCAGGCCAGCCGGCACCATCGCCGGCAGCAGCGCGTGCTCCTCACCCTGGCGCACACGGCCCTGGCCCGTCAGCACCAGCGCCTGGACCAGGTTGGGGTAATCGGGCTCCCCCTCCGTGAGCGCGGCCCTGGCCTCATCCAGCAGGGGCATGGCCCGATTCACCTCACCGCCCTCGAGCAGCAGCCAGGCCAGCGGGATGCCCACCATCGCGCGGTTACGCCCCTGCTGCTCGCCGCCGAGGGCGCCCACCGCCACCAGGGCCCGTTCGAGCGCCTCGCGGGCCCTGCCTTTGCGGTCCAGCCGGAGGAGGACCTGCCCCAGCCCCAGCAGGCAACGGTACCGCGGGAGGGCGAGTTCCGGCGAGTCATCGGTGCCGGGGATGGCTGCCACCGCCTTTTCAAGCGCCTTGGCGGCCTCGGGCAGATCCTCGGCCGCGGCACAGGTCTGGGCCAGATTGGCCCAGGCCAGGGTGATGCGGTCGGACTGGCCGGAACCGAGGGCCTCCTCCACGTTGGACCGGGCCAGACGCATCGCGCCGTCGCGGTCGCCCTGGCGCAGGAGGGCTGAAATCTGTTCGAGCTGGGCGTTCTGCTGGTTTTCCATGGCTAGGTTCTTGGTTCGCTGGCTCAGGATTGGTGCTGTCTCTTATACACATCTCCGAGCCCACGA
>CAWUOE010000486.1:0-3118 GCA_963923355.1 uncultured Gemmataceae bacterium
GAAAAGCGACCTGGGTCGCAGGCTCGACACGCTGATCACGCAAAACGCTCCCGGTGTGCGTAAGGCCGTGAAATGGAACTCCCCGTTTTACGGCATGGAAGGGAAGGGTTGGTTTCTGTCCTTCCATGTCTTCACCCGCTATGTGAAAGTCACTTTCTTCAAGGGTATTGCCCTCAACCCGGTTCCTCCGGGTGCCACCGACAAAAGCGGGGACGCTCGCTGGATGGATATCCACGAGAATGACCCACTCGACGAGGCCCAGCTTGCAGATTGGGTGCGGCAGGCTGCCGAGTTGCCGGGCTGGCTGTCCTGAAACGCCCGGGAGTTCGGATGGGAGGGCCTTATGCGGATCACATCTTCCATGGAATGGTGTACTTGCAAAGGCATGCAAGCTGGCCCGGGGTGACCCATCACCTATTCAGGAATTGAGAGGGGCCTAATCAATTCCTGCCTGGACCCGGATCAATCCCTTTTCGGTGCCTTGGTACAAGATTCCCGCCAGGCTGATCATGCTGACCATTTGCAGGGGATTCTCCCTATCCCCCGACCCGTAATTGGTGCTGCCCAACTGAATTCTATCGGACGGGTCAACGGTGATCAGGCTGTACATTCCGGTACTGGTATCCAGGCCAATGGTGTAGATCAGGTTGCCTGCCAGCGACAAGCGGGGTTACCGGGCCGAGGCCAAGGTCTGGCTTTACCAAACGGTGGTCAGGCCGCTTTCGTCAGAAAGCACCTCCACCCATTGCATTCCCCCCTCAATGGGGTGTCTGGTCGGTCCACCTGGTGGCTACCGTAGCAATCAAGCCATCGGTTCCCACCATGATAGTGGGGAATACCGCGCTGAAATCCTGGTTCAGGATCGCCACGGTGCCTGAGCCAGGGCCGTTATTGGTTGTGGCGTTCGAGGAAGCCGCATTGGCATGCATGGTGGCTGTGCCGGGGGGGACCATGAACGGGTTGGCAGGTGCCTGGTTGGGGGTGTTACGCAGGCCCAGACCCGGAAACTTCGATCGCTGGGGTGAAACGGCGATTGACGCCTATGACTCCAGTTCATTGGCCGATCCCTGCCGGCCCAAAAGTTCGCGATAAGCTTTGCCGGCCATGTGGCGACCGCTTTCCCGGCTGCTGAGGAAAGCCAGTGTCAACTGGCTTTAGGTTGCTCCCTCGACCAGCACGGTCTGGTGGGCCTGCATGCCATCCAGGTCTGATTGGCGACCAAGCAATCCGGTGTAAAGGCTTTCGACAAAAGCCCGGATGTTGGAACCTTGGCCCAAAAAATACTCGTCCGCGCCAAGCAGAGAGGCATGTACCTTCAACAAAGGCGCCCCACTTTTTTGTCGCCTAATTCTTCGTGTAGGCAGAAACCGTCAAGCGATTATAAAGGTACTCCAAAGCATGGTGGATGCCTTTGGTCAGTCTGGGGCAACTGGTGAATCGTGCCATGTTGCCACCTTTTAGGAAAAAGATAGTATGCACCTGGGCAGCTATTAAATTGACCGGACCCTTCAGAAAGGAAAAACCCAGCCCGCCTTCGGGTGGCTTGCCTAATCACGAACCGCTGGCAATGACGATGGTGGACATCGCCAGCAAGCCGAACTGGGTGGAGCTGTCGGGAAGGGTGATGCTACTCAGTTCTTTTCCATAAGGAACATTGAACACATACTGATAGACGTAAGTCTTGTTGTTGCCCTGGCTGCCATCCTGCAAGTAGTAATAATCCTGGCTGGAAATCAGGGTGCCCGTTCCGGCGTCATTTTGTGACCAGGGGCCGAAAGTCTCATTGAACGATTGGCTGGTGCCATCGGTGAAGTTGAGGATCACTGTGCCTCCGTTGGCCTGTTTGTCTCCGATCTTTCCCCAGACCGCCCCCAAAAGGCCCACGGCAATGGTGTTTGAATCGAGGTCGATTGTCTGGCCCGAGCATTGCACAAAATTGCTGCTGCCGTTATTGCCGGATTGAGATTGAGGATAGGTGTAAGAGTAATAACCGCTGCTGGCGGAGGTGCCCAGCTCCTCGCTGGCATAGTACTGCCCCGTCGAGTTGAAGCCCTTGCTGTTTGGCAACTGCTTGGATTTGCTGGCGATTCCGTACTGGCTGTAGATGGTGGACAGGTCCTGTTGCACGCAGGTGGCGCTGCCGAATTGGATGTCCAGAATGTTGAGGTTGAATGTGGAGGGCAGCGTGATCGACTCCAGTGTTTTGCCTTTGGGAACCTCGAAAGGGTAAGCATACAGGTTGTTGCTCACGGTTCGTCTGCTGCCATCCGAGGTGTCCATATAACCCTGGGTGCCCAAAATGGTCTCATTGGGGAAATTCCAGGAACTGGTCCAGTCGCTGAATTTTTGGGTAGAGGTTTGGCTTGTGGTTCCATCGGTGAAGTTGAGTGTGAACTGGGCGGAGGCCACGCCATTCACGGCGGCGGCGGCGATTGTGATCAGGTTGCCCTGGAATCCCGCTGGAGCTGTTATTTTCTGCCCTGCAGCGCGCAAGAAATTGGGCTGGTTGGCCGCGCCGAATTGGAAGGTGGTCCCGAAGAAGCTGCCGATGTTTGCACCATTCAACGCCTGCGACGAGTAAGCGTTGCCGTTGCCGTCAAACCCGCCCCCGGAGAATGGCGTCCCGTCGGTGACGATTCCGAAACCCAATCCGTCGGTCGCTTTGGGCGTGAAGGTGGAACCGGCCTGCAACAGCAACGACGCCGTCTGCCCCCTGCCCAAATCTGTCAGAGGCTGCACGGTGAGGAAAACGTCCTCACTTTGGTCCAGCCCCGAGAAGGTTGCCGATGTCAACTTGGTGATGATCTCTTGGCTGGCGGTGCCCTGATAGATCCTCACAATGTAGTCCATCGGCTTGTTCTGGTAAGACGAGCTTGGCGCATCCCATGTGATGGTCAATTCCCCGCTTTTGGGTTGGCTGGTGGCCAGATGGGTCGGTTGCGAGGTCAGCAGCGCGGCGGGCGGACTGTTTTGGGCCGCCGAAACCTTGAGGCTGCCCCCATTGCTCCAGGAAAAACCATTGGCCGAGTACGGAATGCCGGCTGGCACCGATGTTGCGCTCGGGGATAAGGTTGGTAGCAGATTCCTTGGTGAATAGCTCGGAACATTTTTGCCCCAA
>CAWUOE010000487.1:0-3116 GCA_963923355.1 uncultured Gemmataceae bacterium
ACTGCCTGAACAGGGGGTTACACAGGGTAATTGTGGCAAAGGCCCGCGCAGCTTATCCAACTCGCACGCCAAAGCCCGGGCGGGCTCCAGAAAACGCATTTGACTCAGGATCAAATCAATTGATCGGAGGTCGACCGAAGGAAACCACCAGGGAAGGGATTCGGGATCCACCAGGGAGAGTTCCAAGACCGTCGCCAGAAATTCTTCCTGCTCTTCCCAGGGCTTGGCATCGGGCACCAGCCTCTTCTCCTCGACCAAAACCCCTACAACTTCCTCCCAAGCCCGCTCATCCAACAAATCCCGGCCCAGCAACCAATCCGTCGGATCTTGTGGCCTGTTTTGGGCAAACGAACGATCAGCCGTCAGGTGAACCAGGCGAGCCTTCAACCAGCCGTACAGCTCAGTCTCGCTCCAAGCGGCCATGGTGCCCGGTGACGGTTTGGCGATAAGCAACAACCACTCGGGAATCTGACCAGGCCCGGACAACATCAATTCCTGTGCAGTCGCATGGTGAAGCGCATCCCGGCTACGGACCGCCAATCCCCAACCATGGGGCACCAACAGGGCCAAACCATCCGAATCCCTTAGCCGAACAACCAGGCGACGCACCACCCTTCCCGGAACCAATTTTGCTGAAGGCTCCAGTCGGTTCAGCAGGCTTTCAAGGAGTTGATATCCGGCGTTCGTATCCAAATGGGGATTACTCTGGAAAACCGGCCGATCGGTTCAAGCACCCCGATTTCGGCGAATTCGTTGGGGGGTAAAGAATCCTTGCAGGGATTCTCGTTGAGCTTGGCCCCGAACATTTACCCCACTCGCCCTAGCATCCCACAAACCACTGGCATGGCACAACTTGAGCCAGATGGCCTGCCTGTATCTCCTTCCAGCCTCCGTATGGAAAACAAGGTTCTTTGCTTTGGATGCAGTAATGTTCAAATCAGTCGTTTAGGCTGAATGGAAAGTTTAGACCCAACCTTTTTGGATCAATGCCATGCTCCCGTGGGCAGTTTTGTGGGATATGGATGGAACCTTGGTCGACACGGCCGAGTTGCATTTCTCGGCTTGGAAAGAGTGCTGCGCGTGTCAGGGTCGCGATTTTACGGAAGCGGATTTCCAAGCCACCTTTGGACGCAGGAACCCTGAAATCCTTCGCTTTTTATTGGGGGACCATCTCACAGATGATGAAGTTTCCCGCTTGGGTGAAGCTAAGGAAATCATTTACAGGGCCCAAGCACGGAAGACAGGTATAGAACTCCTTCCCGGAGCGCGTGAGCTTTTGTGCGCCGCCCGGGAACATGGGGCCTTTCAGGGGATCGGGTCCAGCGCCCCCCGAGCTAACCTCGAACTTATTTTAGAACTAACCGATATCGGGCAATATCTAGACACCACAGTGGGAATGGAAGACACTCGCCGTGGCAAACCGGATCCGGAAGTATTCCTGGTTGGGGCCCAACGTCTTGGGGTGGATCCGGCTCGCTGCGTGGTGATGGAGGATGCGGTGGCAGGTATTCAGGCCGCAACCGCTGGAGGCATGCTTTCTGTTGCAGTGCGTCATGTCGGACACCACCCGGCTGAGGCATTGAAGTCAGCCGGAGCCACTCTGGTGGTGGAATGCCTCACCGAACTGGATGGCCCTTCCTTGGTTGGTCTGGTCAACCGCTAAGCCTGAAAAGTGATGGCCTACTCATCAAACCAAGGGTATGGTTTTGGTAGAATAAAACATATGATTTTTGGTAATCACCTCGCAGTGTTGGCTTAACACGGATTCACTCCGGGAGGTCCGGCGATGGGTTGGCCCACCCCGCGTGAATACGCTATCGCATTGTTTCGACCCGGCAAAAATTTGCTTGTTCCTGGCTTGAAGGGCTGCAAGCTGGCTTGCAACTCCAAGGGATTACCCAATCCACTCACAGGTGGATTCGGAGCCGTCTTCGACGCCACCACTCCCGATGGCAAACGCTGGGCGCTGAAATTCTTCCATAAAAAGGCATTGGGTACCCGCCGGCGGTACCGACTGCTGGCGGACTGGCAAAAATCCCATGCCATGCCTGGCATGGTGAATTGCGTCTGGCACGAGAAAGGATTGCTGGTCAAGGGGAAGGAATTCCCCATGGTCCAAATGCCCTGGATCGAAGGCATTCGACTCAGTGATTTTCTGGCCAAACACCACAATTCGCCAGATGTCTGCAATGTGCTTTTTGACTGCTGGCTGAAACTGGTGGAAGGATTACGTGAGGCTGGCATCGCCCACGGGGACCTCCAGCACAACAACATCCTTTTGGTTCCCGAGGGTACCAATCGCTTTCAAATGCGCCTGGTCGATCTCGACGGGGTCTGGCTCCCCACCCTTAAGGACATTCCCTCCAGCGAGATTGGTCACCGTGCCTACCAGCATCCGTTTCGGCGGAATGATCCCTATCACCCCGCCGTGGACCGTTTTCCGGCGCTGGTCATTGCTCTTTCTCTGGCGGCATTGGCTGACCACGGGGGAGGCTTGTGGAAAAAATTCCACCTCGGTCGAAATTTGATTTTCCGAAGGAGCGATTTTGTCGCCCCCGAAAAATCCCCGCTTTTCATGGCACTGCGTGCATCCGATTCGGACCGTGTGCGCCTGCTGCGTGAAGCCCTGGAAGCTGCCTGCACCCAAAGTCCCGATCAAGTGCCTTGGGTATCGGAGGTCCTTTCCGGCAAAAGGGATGTCCCTTCCGGTGCTCCTGAACCTGAAACGGCCCAGGAAAACAATGAGCCTGCCAAGGCCAACCAGCCAAAATCCATCAAAGAACGCCTCCTTCGCCTGGCCGACTCTCCTTGGGTGGGGGCGCTTGCGGGAACGGTTTTGACAACCACCTGGCTGATTCTGGGCCTGATCACAAAAGCCTCCACAGAAACCCTCATCACCGTCTCGGTGCTTCTCCTACTGTTTTTCACGTCCCTGCCGTTCGTTTTGATGCGGATTTTTCAGACCAGGGATATTCCCATGCAGCCCTTTCCGGCTGCGATCAGCCCCATGGGCCGTTGGATTGTTGCTGGTAATGGGCCAGACCTTGTGGTTTGGGATGCCAAACATGGCTTCAAGGCCAAATGGGCCGCCCATTCCAACCAAGTACTGGCCACCG
>CAWUOE010000488.1:0-3103 GCA_963923355.1 uncultured Gemmataceae bacterium
CTCGGAGATGTGTATAAGAGACAGCCCGGGGGGATACCGGGAGGGCCCGGCGCGGCCGGAGCCGGTAAAGGCGGCAAGGGGTTCGGGAAATAACCGTCCGGATCCACCCGCCATGACCCCGACCAAGGACCGCCACCATGGCCAATGAAGTGTTGGAGCTGGAGGATATCAACAAGTATTACTCCGGCACCCTGCATGTGCTGAAGGGCATCGACCTGACCGTAAGGGAAGGTGAATTCCTGGCCCTGATGGGTCCGTCCGGCTCGGGCAAATCAACGCTACTGAACATCCTTGGGTGCCTGGACAAGCCGACAAGCGGCTCATACTTCCTGGGCGGCGAGGATGTGTCCACGATGTCCGACGCGGAGCTGTCCTCCATCCGGAGCCGCTACCTGGGGTTCATCTTCCAGCAATACAACCTGCTCCCCCAGTACACCGTGGTGGAAAACATCGAGGTGCCCCTCATCTACCAGGGCATCCGTCTCGACCACAGCACCAAGAAAAGGTGCGAGGCTCTGGCGGAGCTGGTTGGATTGGGACATCGGCTCGACCATCGCCCCATGCAGTTGTCGGGTGGCCAGCAACAGCGGGTGGCCATTGCCCGCAGCCTGGTCAACCGACCGCATTTGATCCTCGCCGACGAGCCCACCGGCAACCTGGACTCCAAAACCAGCGTGGAGATCATGGTCATGCTCTCGCGCCTGAACCAAATGGGCAAAACCATCGTCATGGTCACCCACGAGAACGATATCGCCGGCTGGGCCCGACGCATCGTGCGCATGCGGGACGGAAACATTGAATCGGATGAGACCAACGAACCCTGGCCCCTGCCCGAGGGCGCCCCTGACCTGCCCGTTCACCTTCTGGAAGGCGCTGCCTGAACCCGGAGCCCGACATGGATCCCCTTTCCCTGGCTCTGATAGTCGTCCTGACCGGCGCGGTCGGCTTCCTGGTCACCAGTGACAAGGGACGACGTGGCTTGGAATTGGCCCTTCGAAGCCTTTGGCTGCACAAGCTGCGGTCTTTCCTCTCCATGCTGGGCATCATCATCGGCACATCCGCCGTGATCATCCTGATGTCCTTCGGCGAGGGCAGCGAGAAGGATGTGCTGGATGACATCAAGCGGCTGGGGACCACCAACATCATCGTCCGGTCGGTCAAGCCTCCAGAGGATGCGAATTCCAACATGCGGCAACGGGTGGCCACCTACGGCCTGACCTACGACGACATGGAACTGTTCCGCACGATTCCGGCCATCACGCGGATGGTGCCGATGCGCATTTTCCCCCAGGAGACACGCAGGGGCGCCAAGGGGCACAACAGCCGGGTGGTGGCGACCATTCCGCAATATGCCGAAGTGAACGAACTCAAGCCGGTACAGGGCCGATTCCTCACCGAGGATGACGAGGCCCTGATGAACAACGTGTGCGTGCTGGGATCGGAAACCGCCAAAAGCCTGTTCCCCTTCGAAGACCCGATTGACGCCTCGGTGAAGCTCGGCCAGTTCGCCTACGTGGTCGTGGGGATCCTGGCGGATCGGATGCCGACGGGCGGCACCGGCGGCAGCCAGGCCGCAGAAGATTTCAACCACGACATCTACATACCCTTGTCCACTTCCAGGGGCCGCTTCGGCGACCGAATCATGATTCGCGCCGCGGGCAGCCGCAGCATGGAAAAAGTGGACATGCACCAGATCACCATCACCGTTCAGGACATCGACAAGGTCCGTCCCGTGGGATCGATCATCCGTGAAATGCTCACCGATCCGAAGCGGCACCCCAGGCAGGATTGGGCCCTGACCGTGCCGCTGGACCGGCTGGAGCTGGTGGAACGCACCAAGGCGAACATCCGCCAAAGCCTGGGCATTTACGCATCCATCTCGCTGCTGGTGGGTGGAATCGGCATCATGAATGTGATGCTTGCCACCGTGACCGAACGCACCCGGGAAGTGGGCATCCGCCGCGCCCTGGGTGCCAAACGCTCGGACATCACGTTTCAATTCCTTGTGGAAACCATGGTGCAAACGGGAATCGGCGGTATCCTCGGGGTGGCTTTCGGCTGCGCGTACGTGTTTGTGCACGCGCTGCTGCACAGCATGCCCCAGTTCAGTTTTCTTTTCCAGGAGGGGAGCCCCAGCCCGATCTTGCACCTCCCCAGCATCACCTGGTCATTGACCACCGCAGTGGGGGTGGGGGTGATCTTCGGCATCTACCCCGCGATGCGGGCCGCCCACATGGATCCGATCGAAGCACTGCGCCATGTCTGAGGATCGGCCGGAGGCCGATACCGAACGATTGTCAGCCGATTGGGGAGTCGTTTTGGGGTCGGGCCTCGGCGTTTGCGGGGGCTCGTGGCCATTGCTTCGATCCAGAACTTTTTCCCAAGTTGGACTTCGGCAACCGTCAATCCAAGGCCATGAAGGCCTACTGGAGTGGAGGAACGGCCCGGATAACCGGGTCGTCCTTTTTTGCAGGGGTCGCCTGCATGCCTACGAAGGGCATTCATGCCCGACCGTTTGCCAAATGGTCGAATTTCTCGCCTCCCAACGGATTGAGCGTTGCCTGCTGACGTGCGCCGCCGGGGGAATTCGCCCAGGGCTGGCACCCGGCGATTTTGTCCTGGCCGACCGGATTCTCCTGGGCCACCAACCGGACAGTTGGTCCCAGGCGGCCGCCCGTCTGGAGTCTGGCAGCGAAATCGCCTTGAGCGGGTCCCACCTGCCGTTCATCCGTTTTGCCAACAGCCAAACGGACAAGAGTCGCTTGCGCTCGGGAACACACGCCCAAATGACCGGTCCCAGCTACGAAACCCCCGCGGAGGTGAGGATGCTATCCCGCCTTGGCGTTTGGACCGTTGGAATGTCCACCGGGGTGGAATTGGTTCGAGCCAGGGAACTGGGACTGGTGACTGGAGCCATCGCCGTTGTCGCCAATCCGGCCTGCGGACTGGCCAACGCCACAATCTCCCACGCGAATGTGCTGAACACCATGAGAAACGCCGCCCGCAAATTGGAGCGTTTGATTCACGACCTGGTTTTGGAAACCAATTCCTTCCAGGTTGACCAATAAGCCCGAAGCCCCTGCTGAAAAAACCAGACATCCAT
>CAWUOE010000489.1:0-3093 GCA_963923355.1 uncultured Gemmataceae bacterium
CTTGGCTACGGCTGCTTCCTTCTGGGGCACCATGGAATTTTGGCCACAACAGATGCCAAAAAGCTGGAATCTTTCCAACTCACCTGGTCCATGGGCCTCACGGGCGAGGCCGGCTACCTGCTGGCCTTGTTGGCAGGGTTGTTACTGGGCAACCTGTTGCCCGGCGTGGGGCGCTGGTTGCGCCAAAGCGCCAGCACCGAATTATTCATCAAAACCGCCATCGTGCTGGTGGGGGTCGGGCTGGCCAGCAAGACCCTAGGTCAGGCCGGACGCGCCGGAGAACTGATCGCCCGGGGCCTTGCCGCCATTGCCGAGGCCTACCTGCTCTATTGGGCTATGGTCTACCTGCTGGCCCGAACGGTTTTCAAGTTCCCGCGGGAGTGGGCGGCTCCACTGGCCTCGGGAATCAGCATCTGCGGGGTATCCGCGGCCATGGCCACCGGATCAGCCATCCGTGCCAGGCCGGGGGTACCGGTGATTGTTTCCAGTTTGGTGGTGGTCTTTTCCACCATTGAATTGCTGGTCCTCCCTTGGTTTGCCAAATGGCTGTTGCCTGATGAACCGATGGTGGCCGCCGCCTGGATGGGTTTGGCGGTGAAGACCGATGGTGCGGCAACGGCAGCCGGTGCCGTGACCGAGGCCCTGTACCAACCTGGTAATGGCAGCCTGATGCTGGCAGCCACCACGTTGATCAAAGTTTTCATCGACCTCTTCATCGGCGTCTGGTGTTTTGTCCTGGCCTTGGTTTGGCAATTCGCCTTCCCCGGGGAGCGGGCAGCGGAATCCGGTGGCAGTGCGCAAACAGTACGCTGGACCGAACTGTTCAGCCGAATGCCATTGTTCCTGTTGGGATTCTTCGTTGCCTTTGGAGGACTGCTTGCTCTCGGCCTTGCCTACCCTGGCACAGCAGAGGGCATCAAAAGGGTAGAGGGCCAGACGGAAGCATTCCGCAAACCCTTGTTCGCGCTTGCCTTTTTGGCCATCGGGCTGGCCACTGATTTTCGCCGGCTCTGGTCCCCGGGCCTTGGAAAACTGGTTCTGGTTTATCTGGTGGCCCTTTTCGGATTCATACTCTGGATAGCTCTGGCTATATCTTGGCTATTTTTCCATGGCGTTCCGGCAGTGGCTCCCGCCACAGGAGGTTGACCCATGCCACATTCTTCCACCCCATCCAGGCCAACCGGAATGGACGAAGACTTGCTGGCAGAGCTGAACCAGCCGGTTCATGAACCCATGGCCCGGGCTGAATGGCTTCTGGTGATCATCAGCATGGCCTTGGGTCTTACCCTTCTGGCGGGTTTGGCTTGGTGGGTTCAGAACGGATAATTCCCCAACCCGGTTTTCTTGGGGCCCACGAAATCCTTCCCAAGGCTTGGCAAAACGGGAAAAAGAGCCAAAGATTGCTAAACTGTATTACAGGGAAGCCATTCGAATTCCCGCAGCTTACCTGTCTGGTCTGAGTCCTCCGGAGCCGACATGCGGATCGGGTTATTTGGCGGATCCTTTGATCCGGTGCATGTGGGTCATCTGGCCATGGCAGAGCAGGCCTTGCATCAGGCCGGCCTGGACGAAGTTTGGTTCCTTCCCGCCGCCTCAGCCCCGCACAAACCCGAAAAAGCCCTGGCCTCTTTCCAAGCCAGGTTCGACATGCTGCAACTGGCGACCGCCGGTCACGACCGGTTCAAAATCTGCACCATCGAAAAAGAACTCCCGGTACCCAACTTCACCATCAATACTCTCAGGGCCTTGGCTAGCAACCATCCCGGTAACCAGTGGTATTTCATCCTGGGGGGAGACATGCTGGCCGACTTGCCGCATTGGCGTGAGCCCGGCCAGATAGTCGACCTGGCCGGTTTGGTGTCAATGGCCCGCCCGGGTGCGGCCACGATCACCGCCGATGATTTGCGTCAAAAGATAGGCAAGCCCGTTCGACTGCTTAGGCTCGAAGGCCCCGAACTGGAGGTTTCCAGCCGGTGGATTCGATCCTCCTTGGCCTCTGGCGGAAGCGTTCGGTATCTGGTTCCACGGGCGGTGGAACGGTACATCCAGGAACATGATCTGTACGGGACTGCCAATCCGGCCAGTCCCGAAAAACCGTTGGCCCAGACAGGTGTGACAAGCGCATGAACGCCATGCTTTCCCCGGTGAAGACATCGATCGGCAAAAAGGCCATCATGGGGGTGACCGGCGCGCTGCTGGTTCTCTTCGTGCTGGGCCATATGACCGGCAACCTGTTGATTTTCGCGGGGCGCGACGCCATCAACGAATACGCCCGTTTCCTTCACGAGGCTGGGCACGGCGCCTTGATCTGGGTGGCACGCCTGGGGCTCCTGGCCCTGTTTGTGACCCACTTGGGTCTGGCATTCCTGCTAAGGGCCGAAAACCGCAAAGCCCGCCCTGTCCGTTACGTGGTGGAAGACACCCTTCAGGCTTCCTGGGCCAGCCGCAACATGATGCTCACCGGGATCGTGATGTTCTTGTTCATTGTTTATCACATTGCCCACTTCACCCTGGGCGCGACAGATCCCGCCACCTTCAAGGGCTCCTTTGAGCCCCGTGGTGCTGAAAAACTGGAAGACGTCTACCAGATGGTGGTGCGCGGATTCCAGCAACCGGTGGTGGCTGGCCTGTACCTTCTGGCTCAACTGGCCCTTTGCATCCACCTGTGGCACGGAGCCGGTAGCTGGATGCAAAGTCTGGGCTTGAACCGCGGCAAATTGCGCAACACCAGCCGATTGGTCGGTCCCGCCGTGGCCCTGCTGGTTCTGGTGGGCAATACCACCATCGTGCTGGCATGCCTGCTGGGCATTGTCACCGTTTGATCCGGGCAAACAAAAAAATTCCAAGACAACTATCCGACCCATTTGAGGGAGTCCGAACATGACAGTGGAAACCCCCGCCAAGCCCGCGGGAACCCATCCGGCCAACGGCACAACCAACGGTATCCACCACAAGTCTGCCATTGACGCGCGGATTCCATCCGGCCCCTTGGCCGAGAAGTGGACCCGGTTCAAAGCCGACATGAAATTGGTCAACCCAACCAACAAACGGAAATTCCGCATCCTGGTTGTGGGAACTGGTTTGGCCGGCGGA
>CAWUOE010000490.1:0-3073 GCA_963923355.1 uncultured Gemmataceae bacterium
TAAGGCTCCCGCCGCGGGGAGTGAGATGTCCAAGAACCGCGTACTCCTCATCCGAGAAATAATCCATCGGCACAGCCGCAAGGTCATTCACATAATGGTAGTAATCAGGCACCAACGGCCTTAGGTGCGCGGGAATCCCAATAGCCCATTTCTCATACCTCGCCTTTTCTTCGGCTTCCTTCGCTGCGATAAGGCTGACGATTTCATTCTTCGTGGCGCGGCTGTATCCCTTACAGCCGATTCCCTTCGCTTTTTTTCGTAACTCGGCAAGATTCATTCTGCAGCCGCCGAAGAACCATCCATTGTTGGCGTCGTGTCACCAGAGTCCTGTGTCTGAATACCATCCAGCTCATTGAGAACAAGAATCCCGGCGGGCGTCAGCGACCTGCCACGCCGCTCAATCGCCACCAGACCGGCGTGCACCAACTGGCTCTCGTAAACTTTGACAACCTCCTTATCCAAACCGGTCAGACTCTCCAGCCTGGCCTGGGAAACCCCTTCTCGGCCGATCAATCGAAGTATCCTATGGTGGAAAGAAACCCAACCGTCGGCATGAATTCCCCTCGACGACAGATACTCACGCACCTCCGCCCGGCCTAATGAAAAGCCTCGCTCAACCAGGCAAAGTTCCCGGGTACGCTTCGCCACCTCACGCGGTGTCCCGAAGCAGGTGCCAGCCAGCAGCATCGCTCCTTCAAGCTCCAGAGTCTTTCCATGGCTTTCCGCCACCTGGGTGGCAATTTCCGCCATTTCGGATGCAGAATACGGATCCACATCCAACACCAAAAACCTGTTGTAAAGATCCGGCATCATCTTTCCTGGCCGGGTGGTGGTGGCCACAAACGACAAGGGGGGCACGGTGGCGACCGTGTCGACCAAATGGTGCCTTCCCCGGGAAGGAGGCCTTCTCACCTGCCGCCCTTCCACGATCGAAAGCAGCGCCACCTGACAGTCGTTGCCAAGCTTGTCCACTTCATCGAGGATGGCCACATCCAGCGGACCAGCACTTTCTAAAATATCGAGAAGCCCCTCGAGTTTAAGTGAACGATTGCAGTTGGTGTAGCAGGTCCGCGCGCCGACCAGCCTGCCAATGGAATGACCTATCTGGGTCTTACCCCCTCCGCTGGCCCCCATAAGCAGAATCGGGGGCAAGGGCGTTCCCTGCTCCGCGCACCCCTCCGCCAATCGTTCAAGCCTCTCCAATAGCCTGACCTGGCCCACAATACCCTCGAACGCCGGATGGGTCATTCTTGGGGGCGATGTCGGCAACGGCAATGCCGATCCAATCACCTCACCCTGTTCACTCACCGGCCCAAGGCCCAGATCACCGCCACCAATCACGATCTCGCGCATCTAACATCCCTCCATGTCAACAGACATCGGTCAAAATTTTCCCCGCCACATCAAGCCAAATCGCCTCGCCATAGGCCGCAGGCTTAGTTGGCATGTGCCCACCCAGCACCCACGCCAGCTTGCATGGCGGTTTCTGCTCGGGTGCTGGTCCATGCCCGTCGGTGAAAACCAAAATCCACGCGGGCCTGATTTTCCCCACCACCTCCGGTGCGAGCGCCGGCCGGAAATCCGTGCCGCCACGACCATGAACCCGAAGCGGTGTGGCCATATCCGAAACCGACAGTCGCCTGATCTCATGAACGCGCGTGTCACACTGCACCATCCACACCTCGCTGTGCGGCACCAGAGCCCTGATTTCCCTCTGAACAAGAGACAAAACGCTATCCGTCATGCTCCCCGAGGTATCGAGAACAAGCATCACCCGGGGATTGGCCGGTTTGCTCTCCCAACCGGGAACCAGTCCGGCCAGGTCCCGGTGCCTTCGCGACGGTCGGCAGTATGTCGGCCTCGTCCCCTCGGACTGCGTCGAAAGGAACCTCCTCAGCATCCGCACCCAGGGAACCACCGCGGCCTCCCCGGAAGCCTCAATCAGAGCCCCCATGCCTCCGAGTTCGTTTCCCCGACCTATCCCGGCCAAAATGGCCTTCTGCTTGCCCGCCGGCATTCCTTTGGCCGCCTTTAAGGCGCCCAAGTCGGTGGTGGCCGCGCTCACCATCCGGGCCACATCGGCCAGCGTGATTGTCACCCGGGCCGATTGCCTTCTGGCCACTTCCTGGTCCAAACATGCTGTCCTGGGATCGTTGCGCAAATCCATTCGGCGCAGGATCCGATACCGCTCCTCGAAAGTCTGGCCAGGTGAAAGTTCCGGAAACTGCTCCAACAGAACTGGGTTTCCCGGCAGATCGGCAGTGGGTATCCATTCATTGGCGGACACCTCTTCCGCGATCACCCGGGCCACCGTGTCAGGAAACTGGGCGCAGGTATGCGATAGATGCCCGAACACCAGATGATTCAGCTCGTGTTTGAGCACAGCTTCGGCCTGACGGATGGTCAAGCCCGCAACAAACTCACAGCAGAATCCAATCGTCACAATCCCATCCACTCTCGATATCTGCATGGTCTCGGTGGTGTCGTCCGGGCGCACCCGCATGGTGGCAAGGTGGTGCGCGTGAAACGGCTGCTCCCATGCCAGCCTCTGCTCCGCGGCGCGGAAATTAGCCCAGGCGCGGTCTGTTGTGGTGTCAACCGTGCGCACGAATCAGGCCCTCCCCACACGAATCTCATGGCGGAAACGCACCACCAACTCGACAATCTGCTTGCGTATGTCCGCGGGGCAAAGCCGGGCGAACTTCTCAATCTCCTTGGCCATCGCCTCAGGAGTCGCCCGGTCGGATGGTGATTTCACAAAATCCGTCAAGCCGACGCGGATGGCTTCGGCCGCGGCATGGAACAGGTCCACGCGCTTCGCGCGCACCCACTGATGAATCGATGCCTGGTAAGCGGATTCACCCGCCAGAATCTGCTCGAACCGGAGAGGCCTCAAATTTGAAAATAGATATGCGGCAAAGGCGCGCCCCTCGGCGGGGCCGACCAACCCCTCGGCGCAGGCGGAGAGCGTCTCGGGATCTTCCTTCCAAGCGGAGTTGGAGGTCATCCACCGAGACAGCATATGCCAGGCCCGGGGATTTCCCGTTCGCGAAAACCGGCTTTGGGCGCGAAC
>CAWUOE010000491.1:0-3068 GCA_963923355.1 uncultured Gemmataceae bacterium
AATGCGACTGCCCCTGTTTTCCCCGAGGTTGGGGAGGCCATGCGTCCCTGGCTGATGGGGCAGGTCGGGAATGCTTCCAGCAAACACGCCTTCGGCCAGGCCGCCCGTGAGGCGGTGGAAACGGCCCGTGGCCAGGTCGCCCGGCTGATCGGGGCCAAGCCCTCTGAAATTGTTTTTACCTCCGGCGGTACCGAAGCCTCGACTTTGGCCCTGCGGGGATTTGCCCCGAGCCGGGGGGGAATCTTCCGTCGAGTGTTGAGGCCCTATCGACTGTGCCTGAGTCCGGCGGATCACCCGGTCAGCATCGAGACCGCGTTGGCGCTCAGCCGGGAAGGCAAGGTCCGGGTGCGTTGGCTCCCTCTCGACGGGGAAGGAAGAGTCGATCTCGCCCAAGCCAGAAAGTGGATAGGCCGGGGCAGGGGCTTGGTGACCGTGCTGGTGGCCCACAATGAGTCCGGCACCTTGCAACCCGTACGGGAGCTGGCGGACCTTTGCCATGAACGCGGCCTGCTGCTGCATGCGGATGGGGCCCAGGCTGTCGGAAAAATACCCTGCTCAGTCGGGGATTTGAGGTGTGACCTGCTGACCATCGCCGGTCACAAGATGGGCGCGCCCCAGGGTATCGGTGCCCTGTTTGTCCGTCAGGGACTGGAACCGAGGCCCCAGGTCCAAGGCGGTGGCCAGGAACGGGGACTGCGCGCGGGAACCGAGCCTGTCGCCCTGATCGTGGGGCTTGGAAAAGCCGCCGAGGTGGCGCGCGAAGCCATGGAGTCCGTCAACACCCGCTTGGCCACACTGCGGGAGGAGCTTTGGACCCGATTGAAAGACGTGTTCGCCTCCGACATTTTGCGAATCACCCATCCGCTGCACGCCCTTCCGAACACCCTGTTCGTGGCCCTTCGGGGGATCGACAGCAGTCGCCTGCTTGCCGACCTCCCGAACCTTGGGGCCTCCACCGGATCGGCCTGCCATGATGGCCGGCACCAATCGCGCCTCTTGGGAGCGATGGGGGTGGATGCCATCTGGCACAAGGGCACGCTGCGACTGAGCTTGGGTCGCGGGTCCACCCCGGCGGAGGTTGCAACCGTGTCGGAGTGCCTTGCGGACTGGGTCCGCAGAAATCGCGGTCAGGCCGGCTGAACCATGCCGGCCAAAAGCAGACTGACCAGGTTGAAAAGGCTGTGCACCACCACGCACACGCTCAGGGATTGCCCGCTGGCCCGGATCCAGCCAAGGCCCAAGGCCAAGGGCATCAATGCCACCGGGGCAGGCCAGGAAGAGGCGTGCAGGCAGGCAAAAATCTGTGCCTGGGCCACGATCCCGCTCCAAAGGCCCAACCGATCGGGATCCTGAAACCGAACCATGCGAAGGAAAAAAACGGGCAGCACCAACAGGGCCGCCAGCAGGGCCCCGTTGAACCATCCGAGGTTGCCCTGGAATTGGGCGGAATCCATCGCAAAACCGACCAGGACCAGACTGACCACCATCCCCACCAGGCCATTGGTTTTCGGCCTGCAGCTTGACAGGAGGGCCATCAGGTAACCCCGGCAGAGCACCTCCTCCAGCACCGGGGCGATCAAACATCCCTGCAGGGCCACCAATGCCAATCCCCACCGGCCGCCCCGGACCAAAAGAAAACTGAGGGGATGGGCTTCCGGACCCTGCGAGAAAAACCGGTTCAGGCCGATTCCCAACAGCATCCACAGGACATGGCTGCCAATCACCGAAAGCAAACCCACCCAGAAGATCGCCCGTGTGGAGGGCCGCCCCCCCGGGCAAGTGCCGGAAGGACAACCGGTCGCCGGGTGGCGCATCATGGCCATCAACAGCAACACCTGCGCGGGAAAAACCAGGATGTTGGCGGTCCCGATGGCGATCATCCTGGACACTTTTTTCGCCTGGGTGCCAGTCGGGTCCTCGGGCGTCAGGGAGTCAGGCTGGAAGGTTGAAAAATATCCCTTCTTCAGCAGTTCCTGCCCGAGAAAGACAGCAAGCGCGGTTCCCGCCACCCAGAGGAAAAGAACCAGGAACAGGTTGGCCAGGGCCGGTATCGCGGGGTGTGGATCCGGGCTCTCCGGGATTTCCGGAACGGCGGTTCCGGGACCCGTTTCGGATTCTGGCAATGATTTCACCACCGGCCGCTCGTTCACCATGACATCCACTGGCCGCCTGCGGCCCCGTCCCTTCCATCCAGCGGACTCCTGGGGCCAGTGCCATGATGCCAGACCGTAGCCTCGGGCGCCCCGGTTGGCTGAAACGGGGCCATGGAATAACCTGAAGCAAGACTCTGGTATCCAGCCGCCCACCGATGGTTCCCCATGGCCGACATCCTGCACCGCATCGTTGAAACCAAAAAAAAGGAAGTGGCGGATCTGCTGGGCTCCCGTCCCTTGTCGGATTGGGAACAGGCCGCGCGCCAAACGCCTGCCCCCCGAGGTTTCCTCGAGCAAATGCGTCTGCCCGGCATTCGCGTGATCGCCGAGGTCAAGAAGGCCTCCCCCTCCGCCGGCATCCTGCGCTCCCCCTTCCATCCCGGCGAAATCGCGCGATCCTACGCCGATCACGGGGCAGCCTGCATCAGTGTGCTCACCGACAGGGACTATTTTCAGGGAAAGCTCGCTGACTTGGAAGAGGTGCGCGGAACAGTTTCCCTGCCGGTTTTGCGGAAGGATTTCCTGATCGATCCGGTCCAGGTGTTCGAGGCCAGGATCCATGGCGCGGATGCCGTGCTGCTGATTGCCGAAATCCTCAGCCAGACCCAACTGGCCGAATTGCATACGCTGGCCGAGAGCCTGGGAATGGCCGTCCTCGTGGAACTGCATGACGCGGAAAGCCTGGACAAGGTGCTGGCTGCCAAGCCGAGGCTGGTGGGTGTCAACAACCGCGACCTCCGCACCTTCCAGGTCCGGTTGGAGCACACGCTGGAGATCGCCAAAAAACTGCCTGCCGACACGCTGGTGGTCAGCGAAAGCGGCATCAAAACACCCGATGACATCCGCCATCTGGTCCGTGGCGGTGTAGAACGGTTCCTCGTCGGCGAGGCGTTCATGCGTTCCCCCTCGCCGGGC
>CAWUOE010000492.1:0-3058 GCA_963923355.1 uncultured Gemmataceae bacterium
CCCATGAACCGTTCCATGGACCCGAACGGTGCCCTGTGGATCATCACAGGCCGGTGGGATTTGTTGTCGGCACCGGTGTATTCCAGGTCGAACCGTTTGGGGAGGTTGTAATCGAGCTGGACCGTGCCCAGTTGCCACTCGCGTCCGATGCAGTCCCTGACCACGAAATCGATTTTCGGACCGTAGAAAGCCGCTTCGCCTTCCTCGGCGGTGTATTCCATGCCAAGCGATTTCACCACCCGGATGAGTGATGCCTCGGCATTGTTCCAGTCCTCGTCACTGCCGACGTATTTGTCCGAACCCTTGGCGCGCAGGCCAATTCGGACCCGGTAATCAGTCAGGCCCAGGGTCTTCAAAACCAGTTGGACCAGCTCGATGTTCGCGAGCAATTCGGATTCGATCTGGTCGGGAGTGACAAACAGGTGGGCATCGTCCTGGGTGAACCCGCGCACCCGGGTCATGCCCGACAACTCGCCGGTCTGCTCGAAGCGGTAGACCGTGCCGAACTCCGCCAGACGCACGGGCAGGTCGCGGTAGCTGCGCGGGACAGCCTTGTAAATCTGGATATGGTGCGGGCAGTTCATGGGCTTGAGCAGGAAACCTTCCTGCTGTTCCAGCCAGTTCAGGAGGGCCTTGGCCCTGCCGGGTGTGTCTTTGGCCTGACGGTACTCGGGAATATCTACCGAGTGGATCTTCAAAAGTTCTTCCACCAGCCGTTCGGTGGCCAGGATGCGACCCTGCTGGTCGATCGCCTCGGCGTACCCGGGGATCACAAGGCATGCCTGGGAGAGGAACAGGACCATATCCCGTTCACGAGCCTCATCCAGAATTCCGGCCTGCAGGCGGTACTGGCACAGATCCAGCGCGCTGGCCGCGGGATGTTGGTACAGGGGCGGGAACTGCGCGTCGCGATAATACGGGAAGTGGCCGCTGGTGCGGTACATTTCCAGTTTGCCGACATGGGGAGTGTAGACCGGGCTGTAGCCCCGACGCGTCAACTCCTCGCGCAGGAACTGCTCCAAAATGCCACGCATCAGGGCGCCGCGGGGCATCCACAAGATCATCCCGGACCCGGCCAGCGGGCTGATGGTGAACAGGTGCAATTGCTTGCCCAAGACCCGGTGGTCGCGTTTTTTGGCCTCTTCCAGTTGTTTCAAATAGGCATCCAGGTCCTTCTGGGAGAAGAAGGCCGTGGCGTACAGCCGCTGCAGTTGCTGCCGGGAGGAATCGCCTTTCCAGTAGGCGCCGGCGAGCGACATCAATTTGAAAGCGCCCACCTTGCCTGCGTGGGGAAGGTGCGGGCCGCGGCAAAGATCGATGAATTCACCCTGGCGGTAAAAACTCAACGAGTCCTGCCTGCAGAGTTCCTCATCGATGTGCTCGACCTTCAGCTTCTGTCCCATGCCTTCCACGAGGGAGCGAGCCTCGGCTGTGACGCGCTCAAATCGTTCGAAGGGTTCGGATGCCTTGATGATTTTGCGCATTTCCTCCTCAATCCGCGGGAAATCTTCCTCGCGGATCGGGGTGGGGGATTCGATGTCGTAATAGAAGCCGTTCTCCAGCGCCGGGCCGAAAGCCAGCTGGGAGCCGGGAAAGAGGCGCAGCACGGCACGCGCCATGATGTGTGCGCAGGAGTGGCGCAAAACCTCGAGGGCTTCGGGGTCGCGGTCGGTCAGGAGACGGATTTTCAGGTCAGCCGCTTCGGGAAGGGGCAGCGTCAGATCAGTTACCGTGCCATCCACCACGGCGGCGATGGCCGCCTGAGCCAATCGCTTGCCAATTCCCTCAGCCAAATCCATGGCCGAAGAACCAGCGGGCAGGGTTTTGGACGAGCCGTCCGGAAGAGAAACGGTAGGCATACGTACGCTCCCTCACGGCAAGCTGAGGTAAGGCGAAGGTTCCAAAACCCGGTGCTGGAAGGGCGGCGCAGTGACCCGCATCGCCCGGTGGGAAATCAATCACCCACGTAAGGCAGAAGGGCGAGGAACCGAGCGCGCTTGACCGCATCCTTCACGGCGCGCTGGAAGGCGGCGCAGTTACCCGAGCGCTTCCGACTGAAGAGCTTGCCTTGGTTGGTGCACATCTTGCGCAGGGTGGCGTAGTCCTTGTAATCCACGAAAGCGGGCCTGGGGCACCCTTCCTTGGTGCAGAACCTGCAGCGGTTTTTCTTGGCCGTACCCTGCTTCTTGCGAACCATCGAAATGTCCTGCTTTGGCTATTTGGTTGATTCAAAATCAAGCAGTCAAACTAGCCCAAACAGGGGTTGTTTGTCAACGACAGAGATACTCAGGAAAAACAAGAGAAATCATAAATTATCTATAGATACTAAAAAGTTGGTTCTAATTTGGCTTGCCGGGATCTGTATCGCCTTCAGTTTTTTGGTTGGACCCCTTGGGGGCATCCTGGCCAACCAATCGTTGGCGGGCTTGTTTCTCCAATTCCATAGCCACTTGGTCGTTGGGTTTGTTTTCCAGAGCCAGACGGAATGCCTGAACCGCCTCGCCGAATTTCTTTTCTCGCATGGCATTCCGCCCGACGGACATGGCGGATTCGTAGGGATCGACAGGGTTGGCTTTCGGGTTTGCCAGTGCCAGAGCCTTGGCTTTGGCCTGTTTGATGATGTTGCTTGCTGAAATATCGGTTGGCCGGAGACGAAGAGCCTGATCCGCCAGTTTTTCCGCCGTGTCGGGGTCCCGCTCCACGGCATCCCTGGCGCGGGTCACCAAATCCTGGAACTTGGCTTCCTCCAAAAGGTCGATGGTTTTTTGTTCGGGGAAAAGGCGGACCGCTCCCTCCAGCATGAAGGCGGCCGGCCCGTACTCCTTGCGGCCCATCAGCAGGGTGCCCTGGCGGAGTGCCTTCTCGTAGTCGGTGGCGCGCTGCCCCAGGCGATCTTTGGCGCTGCGGGCATCCATCAGGGCGCGCAGGGCAAAGCTGTCCCTGCTGTTGGTCTGTCGCAGGGCGTTCTCGAAACATTCCACCGCGGCGATGGGGTTGCCAGCCGCCATCGCCGCCCGGCCTTGGGCCATGTAGCCCAAGTATTTGGGATCGTTGCTGA
>CAWUOE010000493.1:0-3058 GCA_963923355.1 uncultured Gemmataceae bacterium
CCGCCAACTCAAAAACAGTCACCTCGGGCCGTACATTGAACCGGACCCGGTACAGGTAGCCCACCCCGCGGTTGATATACATCCTGCGTCCGCCAGCCAGGTCAAACTCGCCGGCGGTGTAGCGCCTGTTGTTCACCGGCAGCAGCGGCGGGGGCAGGAACGGGGGCTTGCACTGCCCGCCGTGCGTGTGCCCAGACAAGATCCATCCCTGGAAATCATCCCAACCGGGCCAGTCCACCGAATCAGGGTTGTGGCTCAGCACCAGCGCCGGCTTATCCGGCCGCAACGCCTTCAAGGCAGCCGTATCGAAATTACCACCCCACAGATCCTCCAACCCGCAAACCTGCAATCCGTCAACTTCCTTCACCTCGTTCCGTAGCAGGGTGATGCCGCTGTCGGTGGCCACCCGGGCCACTTCGCCGGCCACCGCCTGGTCGCGGAAGGACATGCCGTAGTCGTGGTTGCCCAGCACGCCGAAGGTTGCCAGGCTTCCCAGCGCGCAACGGGAAAACACCCGCCTGATTTGGTCGTCCACTTGATCCCTGTGGCTGATGAAGTCGCCGGTGTACACCACTATCTCGGGCCCGATCTGCTGCACCCTCTCAAATGTGTTGACCAGATAGTCGTCATCCACCTGGGGGCCGATGTGCAGGTCGCTGATCTGCACCAGACGTTTGCCGACAAGCGCATCCGGCAAACCGGCAATGGGCAAGGGTCTTGCCACGATCTCCAACCAGTGCGGCTCTATCCGCCAGGTGTACAGCCCCAAAGAGGCCGCACCCAGGGCCAAGCCGGTTTTCAATAGCTTTCTTCGGCTTGGCATGGTCTTAGACACCAGGTTTGGGTGGTGG
Source organism: uncultured Gemmataceae bacterium (assembly GCA_963923355.1). Taxonomy (GTDB): domain Bacteria; phylum Planctomycetota; class Planctomycetia; order Gemmatales; family Gemmataceae; genus UBA6894. Next base: position 852 of record CAWUOE010000493.1, read on the forward strand.
CCCAAAATGGTTGGGGCTTTTCTTGAAAAGCCTATTCAAAACCACTGTCACCGCGGCGATGACAGCCACCCCGAAAACAGCCGTTCCCCATTTGCGCGCGCCAGTGCGATCAGCGCGGGTCCGACCTTCCGAAACAAGTGTGTCCTCCGCTACAGAATTTTCCGGGATGAGGACCGTCGTTTGGGCAAAGTGTCCATCTTCCCCACGAATTTCCACCCGGTAGGTTCCCGCTGGCGGTACGGCTAGGACTAGTCGCCCTTCCGAATCGGTCATACCCTCCGCCAAGACTTGATTTTCCTGGTTCAGCAGACGGGCCTTGGCATGGGCTACGGGTGAATTGTCATCGAAATAAGCATCCAGATGGAGGCTGCCCCCGCGCACACGGGCATCAATCCCCAACCCATGGGCCCGGACCGGCAAGGCAGTCAGGCCTGACAGGATCACACAAACGACACAGGCCAAAAGGCGAGGCATGGTGGCTGCCGTAAAGAAAAGGATGAGATCGATGATACTAGCGGGCGTTCCACCGGCAGGCAAACCGCCTAACGACCCTAATCCTGGCCGCCGGTCCTCCGCCCTTCCTTCTTGGCAGAGTTGCGCCGTTTCGCGTCCACACGGCGGAGTTGTGAACCCCAGGTGGGTTTGGTCTTCTTGCGGGGCGTCGGGGCCTGCAGGCACTGGCGAACCATATCCACCAGTTTATCCAGACATTCCTGCCGGTTGCGTTCCTGGTCGCGGTGCGTCTGCGACATCAGCAAGATGTCACCCTCGTTGGTGAACCGGCTGGGGTAACTTGCCTTCAGGCGGTCCAGCGTGCCGGGTGGTAGCACCACCGTGGTGGTTGCCGTGCGCCAGCGCAGGTGGGTTTTGCTGGCCACCTTGTTCACATTCTGCCCGCCCGGCCCACCGGATCGGGCGTAGGTAAACTCCAGCTCTTCCAGTGGGATGGCCACCCGCCGGCTCACACGCAGCACAGTCGCATCAGGTCGGGAGTCGGTCATGGTAACTTGCCGGGTTCGCGGTTGGCGGAGCCTTTGCGCTGGGTCAGGGAGTCACCCAACTCGCCCCGGAATTTTTCGGCCAAAGCCTGAAGCCTTGCTAGCTCTGCAGGCTGGTCCTGGGCTAGGTTCTTGCTTTCACCCGGGTCGTTTTTCAAGTCGTACAGTTCCGGTTGGATGATTTTTTTCGAGGTGTATTTCACGGGAATGCCACCCGTACCTGCTGGCTTGCCGGCCAGGGTTCGGTAGGTGTGCGGCAGTATCAGCTTCCATCGGCCATCACCACTGCACACCGCCTGAAGTTCGTTTTGCAGGTAGTAGAAAGCGTATCCATCCGCCGGCGAGTCATGCGGGTTGCTAGCCCCCGCTTTCCCGGAAACGATGCCCCAGCAATTCCTGCCGTCCACAGGTTTTTGCGGCAGTTCAGCACCCGTTTGGGCGGCTACCGTTGGCAGCAGGTCGATGGTCATCAGCATCGCGTCGCTGGTGCTACCAGCAGGTATCTGGCCCGGCCAGCGCATGATGCAGGGCACCCGTGTTCCACCCTCCCATACCGTGCCTTTACCCTCGCGAAGTCCCCCTGAACTGCCGGCATGGTCGCCATAGCTCAACCAAGGCCCGTTGTCGGAGGTGAACACCACCCAGGTGTTGTCGGACATCTTCAGCTCATCCAACTTTTTCAAGATCTGCCCAACCGTGTCATCGATCTCCTCGATCACATCGGCATACAACCCCTTGCCCGATTTCCCCTCGAATTCCTTGCCTGCGAACAGCGGCACATGGGGTTGGTTGGGTGCCAGGTACAGGAAAAAGGGTTTGCCCGCGGATTTCTCGATAAAACGTACCGATTCGTCCGCGAACTGGCCGGTGAGCCGTTTCTGGTCCTCCGGGCTGACGGATGCATTCACCACCGTCGTGTCCCTCAATAGTGGCAGGGGCGGGTACGCCTTGGGCGCCTCCGGATGCAGCGGCCACATGTCCCCCGAATAGGGAATGCCGAAGAAGGAATCAAATCCCTGTCGGGTAGGTAGAAACTCCGGCAGATGGCCCAAGTGCCACTTGCCCACGCAGGCAGTGGCGTAGCCCTTGCCTTTCAGCATCGAGGCCAGAGTTGTTTCCCTCGGGTTCAAACCGATTTTGGCGTTCGTTCCCAGCGCCCCGTGGATCCCCAAACGGTTGGCGTAACATCCCGTCAGCAGGCTGGCCCGC
>CAWUOE010000494.1:0-3051 GCA_963923355.1 uncultured Gemmataceae bacterium
CGATCATCACTTTCACGAACAAGGCCGGGGCTGAACTGCGGCACAGGATACACCAGTTGCTCGAGCTGGAGTTGGGCCATGCCATCGACACAGGCAACAACGATTGGGCGACCAAATGCCGGACGGCCCTTGGGGCATTGCCCGAAGCACAGGTCGGCACCATCGATGCCATGGTTGCCAGTTGGGTTCGGCGGTTGGCCTCGGTCGGGGAAATTGAAGTCGACCCCAAGTTCCGGGTTCCCACCACTGCCCGTCGCATCGAACTGGTGGAATCAGCCTGGAACCGGTTGTTGACAGCTTGCATGGTCGGCCCTGTTGACGCTGCCCAAAAGGCCGCCGTTGATTCGATCAACCTGTTCGGTTCACAAAAAGCCAGGGCCGTTCTGGACGCTGTTTTCGGGAAATTTGGACCGGCCGAAACAGCGATCGCCGCACTAGATGTGCTCATGGCACTAGATGGGGAGTCTGCCAAACTTTTATTCCAGGGGCTTGTCTGGCCGGGATACGAGAAACTGAATGAAGTATTCAATGACCAGCTCGATGATCGGATCAGGCAAGCCATCGGGGAGTTGGACGCGGTCGACAAGGGAGGCAAAACAAAGAAAGATGTGATCGATAGCCTTAATGACTATTTAGCTCATGGTAAGAATTCAAGTGCAGAAGAACAATTGAGGCATCTGGCAAGGGCGTTGTTCAACAAGGATGGGGAAATCAAGAGGCAAGGGTTGTTTGGGCCAAAGGGAGGGGCGGCATATTCAGACACCCTGGCAACCCTGCAGGATGACTTGAAATCAAGATTTGATTTTATGATCAAGATCAGTTCGATCGATTTCGACTCCGTTCCGGCAGAAAAATCAAATGATCACAAGCCCGCCATGGATGCGATCCTCTGCATCCTTAGGTGGATTCGGGATGATGTCGCGAGGTCGATGGAAAGGGATGGGCTTCTTTCATTCGAGGGTGCCTGCAGGTTGCTGCAAAATTTCCTAAGTCGTCCAAGTGCCCGGGACACACTCGTCAGGTACCGCATGCAGCCAAGCCAAGTCCTTGTGGATGAAGCCCAGGACCTCAACATGGACCAGTTCAGGCTCATCTGCACGATGGTGGGCGCCGACCACCAGGATCCCCTCACATGGGATCCCTTGTTTTTTGTTGGAGATCCGGAGCAATCGATTTACAGGTTCCGCGGATCCAATCCCGAGGTCCTCGAGTGGGTGGTGTCCAGCAGGACTCATTTGGGAGATCCTGAAAGGGCGACCTGGTATGACCGGCGTCTTGGGGCTGCGTCGGGAGGTGCCGAGTCGCCAGACCAATCAACTGAGGCGGAGCGCCGTGGTATCTGCCTGCTGACCCGCAATCATCGATCCATACCCGAGCTGCTTGCTTGGATCGACAAGGCCAGCGGGACTGCCGCCTCAAGATGTCAGATTCCCTACAGGCACACCCCACTTGGTTCATTTCGGACCATGCCAGAGGTGTGCGGCAATGTGGTTTTGCTGGAACCTGCACCCGCTGCTGGGTCCAACGCGGGTGAGGCCACGATGGGTATGTTCCGCCGGTTGGCGGCCGAGGTACGCAGGACAAGGAGCCTGATTTCAGGGATGAGATGGGGCGACTTCCTGGTGCTCTCTCCCAGCCTGGGCGGACATGCCAGGAACCTCAGGATGGCATTTGGGGAACTGGGCATACCTGTCCGCATGTCGGGCAACTGGCCCATCATGTCAACGCGCGCCGCACGCGACATCATGGTCCTCCTGTCATGCCTATCCGACCATGAGAACAGCATGGCGTTACTCGGGGTATTAAGAGGACCCATTGGCAGACTGACGGATGAGGAGATTCTTCTGGTGGCCGTGTCGGCGAAGGAATCGGCCGAAAACAGGACCCACCTGTTAGGGGGGCTTCGCTATCTCGAGAGGCATGGGCAACCGGCGTCAGCGGAAGCCATGGCCGCATGGAACGAGATTCAACCAGGAACGCAAAGATGGATCCTGCAGTTGGCCGGCTGGCTTTCATTTGGGCCAAACTCATGGCGACGCCAAGTTGACCGGATGCCCGTCCAGGAAATGCTCAGGCAAATCCTAGATACCACGGGGGCGTGGGATGCGATCCGGATCGAGGATCCCCTCAATGGCGTCGATGATGCCGAATCGGTGCTTGAGGTGGTGGGCTTCTATGCTTCCAACGGCTTGGCCTGCGCGGCGATGGCTGAAGAATTCCTGAGGATGGCCGATGGCAATGAAAGCATGAACTTTGAGTCTGACACCAGTTCCGAGGCCGAAGCCGTCCGTTGCATGACCGTGCACAGTGCGAAGGGCCTGGAAGCTGAGGTCGTCTGCCTGCTCGCACTTGATTCCGAAAAGCCGCCCAACGCACCGGCATATCTGCGCTCAGACCTCTACCGGCCTGACGCCCCGCTAGGAGTCGAGGGCCTGAGAACACTGGACTTCACGCATCTACCGCTGTCAAAAGAAGAAGTTGGGGATGATTCCATCAGGCATATTATTGGTTGTTTTGAGCCACTTCGCGAGGAACAGGAGCGGTCGCGTCTTTTTCATGTTGCGATCACCAGGGCCAAGCAAAAGCTCATTTTGTTGACCGATGAGCCCTTGGGTCCGAGTTCAAGGCCTTTTCATAACATCATTTCCGAGGCCGTTGGTCGTCATCCTGTAGCAAAGGTTCCTGATGATATTGATGTTGCCGCTGCCGCACCTCAGGGTGATGAGTCCCCCGCGGCGCCTCGCCCCGATCGAACTGAGATTGATCCGGCGCTTCTTGTCGGCCGCCAAGCAAGGATAGGTGTCTCTACCCTGTTGCCCTTGTGGAATGACCTCGTTGGCCCCGATAACGCCAAGGCGGAAACGGCTGCCAAGATTCTCAAGATGCTGGGCGATGGCATTATACCCAACATAGGCGCGATGACTCCTGGTGTTGCCAACGACGACGAAGAGAACCTGGTCGGGAAATTGGTGGGCACGGTGCTGCATCGGCTCATGGAACTGGAACACGCTCTGAGGGGGTTGTCGCAAGAGGAAAGGGAAAAATTTGTCA
>CAWUOE010000495.1:0-3051 GCA_963923355.1 uncultured Gemmataceae bacterium
TCTCGTGGGCTCGGAGATGTGTATAAGAGACAGAACCCAAACCAACGATTCCCCGAAGGACCGGGCCCAGGCCGATGCTTTCGCATTGGGTGATGCTCGGCCTGTTGTCACTGATCTCGGCCGCCATGGTGGGCGGGGCGATCTATTCCTGGAGGGTGGTGCTGGACCGGGAGCGGGAGGCCCAACTGGCCAAAGAGGCCGGCGCCAAGGGGACGGTCTCCAAGGAGAATGTTGCCGCCCCCTCTGGAAAGATGGGCGGGAATGAGGAGTCCAAAGGCAAGGGTGCCGCCACGCCTGCGGCCCAGGCGGTGGTTTTTCCCAGGCGCGCCCTCTTGATCGCCATCAACGAATACCTCTACGCCAACCCGGTCCAGCAGGGGTATTCCAACCCGTGGAAAGGCCTGGACAAACTGGGCAAGGCGCTCCAGGTCGGGTTGCGATTCCCATCCAACCAGGTGGTTGCCTGGAGCGATGCGGTCGCCGGGTCGCCTGTTCCGCTGAAACGGAATCTGGAAAAAACCCTGGAAGGTTTCTGTTCCTCCTGCCGCAAGCAGGACCAGGCGCTGGTCTGGTTCACCGGCCACGCTTGCATGGTGGGGGACAAGGCATTCCTGGCACCGTTGGATGGGGATCTTACCCAGGAATCCACCCTGATTCCGCTTGCGTGGGTGTTTGATCAATTGAAAGCCAGTCCCGCCCGGCAGAAGGTGCTGGTGTTGGATGTCTTCCGCTTCAACCCGGTCATTGGTCATGAGCGCCCCGGCAGCGACCCGATGCCTGAGGCCTTTGAGAAAATCGCCATGGCTCCACCCGAGGGTGTGGAGGTGATACTGGCCTGCGGCAAGGGGCAGAATTCCTACGAGACCGAAGGCGAGCCAATGGGCGTGCTGCCGTTCGCCTCAGCGGAAATCCTCAACAGCCAGGCGACCCGCGACATGACCCCTGACGACCCACTGCCCGTGGCCAGCCTGGTGGAAAAAATCAACCAAGGGGTGGCCAAGGATGTCCGCGCGCCGATTCCCCCGCTCACGGAACGGCTGGAAAGCACCAAGCGTGATGGCAAGCCCGCGGAGATGCGCGTGACAACCGCGGGCAAGCCCGCGCCCGGCGGGGCCAAGCACGATGCGGCCGAGGCCCCGCCGAAATCCCCCGCGCTGGCCAACCTCCTGGTGGAAAACAAGACGGGAAGGGAACTGAACGCGCAGGTCTTGCGCGAACTTGCCTTGCCCCCGATCAAGCGAGGCCGGCAAACCGGCGAGCTGCATGTGGAGACCCTGCCGGTCCTGGGCGTGGAAGAGGCCGCCAAGTTCCGCGCCAACGCCATGGAGGAAACAGCCCTCCAGAAGGCTATGAAACGGGTCCAGGTGAACCTGTGGGCCATCTCCGGCCAGGAGCCGCCGGCCGACCTGAAAAACCAGGTTATGGAGGTGCGTCGGCAGAAGAAGGTGAATCTCGAGACCATGGTGGACTACTACGACAAGCCTGCCGACGAGCCCCGTTTCAAAACCAGTGTGGAGAACAACCAGAAGGATGTGGCCAAGGTATTTGCGATCGTGGAAGGTGATTACGAGACCCTGAAGGAGTTGGGTGAGGATCTGGACAAGGAGCCCAAGCGCATCCAGGCCCATTTCCTGTTCCTGAAGGCCAGGCTGGAAGCCCAGATCGCCTACCTGTACGAGTACCAGTCCGCCCTGGGGTCCATTCGCAAGGAGTTGCCCGCATTGGAAAAGGGGCACTCGGGTTGGCGCTTGGCCAGCAGTTTAAAAATCAGGGGCGACCGCGCCGGCCGCCAGATGGAAAAAGACCAGAAGACCGATCTCAAGAAGCTGATGGACAAATACCCGGGATCCCCCTGGGCGGTCCTGGCCCGCCGCGACATGCTCACCACGCTGGGGCTGGAATGGCAAAGCGCGGCCAAAAGGGATGACAAATAGGCGATAAGGCCCTGTCCGCCGCTTACTTCTTCGCCTCCTGCGCCAGCAGTTTGTGCTTCTTGGCCAGTTCGGCCTCGCCCTGTTTCTCGTAACAGGCGGCCAGCGTGTTGTGGATGGCGCGGCGCGGGCCCATGGCTCCCAGCGCCACCTCCAGGTCGGCAATCGCCGCCCGGTCCTGGCCCAGTTGCGCGTGGATCTGGCCCCGTGTCTCCAAAAAGCTGGCGTTGCCCGGTTGCCGGATCAGCGCGTCGTTCACCAGTACCAGGGCGCGTTCCGGTTCACGGGGGCTGGTGTTGGCCAGGTACCAGGCCAGATTGTTCGCCAGGCTGGCGTCCTTCGGGTTCACGCGGAAAGCCAGGTCGAAATGCAGCCGGGCCTGGGGTTCCCGTCTGGCCATGTGGTACTCCACCGCCAGCAGCATGTGGATCACATCGGGGGACACGCCTTTGGCCAGCATGTTCTCCAGGCGGCCGCGCGCGCCGGTGCGGGCCGCCTCCACCTTGGTGGCGTCGGCGCCTTCGGGCGTGGGGGCTGTGTCGGTGAAGTCGGCCAGCTTGACCAGCCGCTGCAATATGGCTCCCGAACGCGGTTCCACTTCCAGCCCGCTTTTGATCAGTTCGGCGATGGCGTTGTAATCCCTGTCCTTCGACCCCAGCAACTGGTCGATTCGCTCCACATGCGCCTGGATAAGCCGGTTGCCAGCCTCATTGCGGCGCAGTTCCGTGTCGGCCTTCTCGCGCAGCGAGGCCCAGGTGACCACGGTGCCTGCCAGGTCGCCTCGAACCATGTAGGTGTCTGCCATCGCCCGCTGCAAGCGCAGGTTGGTGGGGGCCGCCTTGGCCTGGGCAATAACCCGGTCACCGGTCGCGGCGATATATTCCTGCGCCTTGAATTTGTCCTTGGCCCGGTTGAGTGCGGCCAGCCGTGATTTGATCTCCGCCGTCCGGACGATCTCCGGAACGGATTCGAGGATCTTCTGGGCCTCCTCCGATTTTTCCTCGGCAAGCAACTGGTCCGCCAGCAGGATGGCCAGCTCCGGATTGCCCGGGTCGGCGGTCAGGCCCTGCCGCAGGTGGATTTCCATCAGCTTGTAGACGGCCTGCTGCTGGTCCGGCTC
>CAWUOE010000496.1:0-3030 GCA_963923355.1 uncultured Gemmataceae bacterium
CGCCGAATCAGTTTAATTTTTAATGAATTTATCCCAAGGGGGGATGGAAGTAAATCCTGTGCCACGGTGCGAGGGAATTTATTTTCGCTCACCTGGGCGGACGGCATTTTGCAGTGGGTTGAAACGCATTCGCACAGCTATTTTGCGAGGCGGTGTGCAGTTGAAGCGCTTTGCCTGGATTGTTTGGGGAGGGGCGGCCCGGCAGGAATAACAAGCCGGGCACGGTGCTGGGAATAGTATTGGTGTTCACCGCATTGCGACCTGCAGCCAGAAGTGATGCCGGGTTGGCAGCGCGCGCTCATAGGGCCGAAGGAATGCTACTACAGAATGTTTCTAGCATTCAGGGGAGGATCAGTTGGCTGGGAGTTCAAGGAAGGTGATCATGGAGGGGTTGCCCACGGGGGTGAACTGGCCCGTGAATTCGAGCAGGCCTTTTTCCTTGTCGACACGGAAAACCGTGACATGGTCGGCGCGTTGATTGCAGCAGTAGAGGAAGTTGCCAGTGGGATCGAAGCTGAAGCTGCGCGGGTAGTTGCCGCGGGTCCATTCATCGGCCAAGTGTTTGAGCGTGCCATCCGGGGCGATGCTGAAAACCCCGATGCTGTCATGCAGGCGATTGCCCGCGTACAGGAACTTGCCATTTGCGGAGAGGAGCACCTCGGAGCAGAAGTTGCTGCCGGTGTAACCAGGTGGCAGGGTGGAGGTGGTTTGCCGGGGGGACAGCTTGCCCGAGGCTGAGTCGTAATCGAACAAGACCAGGGTGCTGCCTTCCTCCTGGATGGAATAAAACCATTTTCCATTGGGGTGGAAGTGGAAATGGCGGGGACCATCGCCGGGGGGCAATGTGACGGTATGGTTTTCGGCGGGGGTGAGTTTGCCCGTGGCAGTGTCGAACCTCCAGACATAGATGGTGTCGAGGCCGAGATCGACATGGAGGACAAAACGGCCGGTGGGATCTGGAGCAATCTGGTGGGCGTGCGTGCGATCATGACCGCTGAACGCGAAGCTGCCCTTGGGAGCGTGGGGGGCCCGGGTGGGGCCGATCTTGCCCGCATCGTTTTTCACATCGGTGGCTTCGCCAAGACTTCCATCGGCCAAGATGGGGAGCACCGCAACGGAGCCGCCGAAGTAGTTGGCGACCAGCAGGTGTTTGCCGGCTGGGTGGATGCTGACGTAGGTGGGGCCTTCCCCCCCGGCGCTGACGGTGTTGAGGGGTTGGAGACCACCGTTTTGGCGGTTGATGGCAAAGGCGCTGACAGTGCCGTGCTTTTGCGGACCGACACGGTCAGTCTCATTGGCCGAGTAGAGGCGGGTGCCCGCCGCATTGATCACCAGGCAACTGGGGCTGGTGCCCATTTCGTGGAGCCCGGACTCGCGTAGCGCGCCGGTATCCCTGTCCACCTGGAACAGGTGAATGCCACGGCCGTTACCCGGAGGGAGGTCGACCTGGGTGGGGAGCACATCCTTCAGGGGTGAACTGAAGGTTCCGACATAGGCCACGAGGGGTGTTTTTGGATTTTGCAGGCCGCTGGTCAACGCATTGGCCGCCACAGGCGCGGTGGTTGCGAAGGCTGCGGAGCCCTTCAGAAAAGTCCGGCGGGATTCTTGGGAAAGGGGCATGGGGGAGCATCCTTGGTTGACAATATTCCGTGATAATAACGAAAGGCCGGGCGGTGTGTCAGAGGGTGGTTATGCTGGGAGGCAAATGGCAACAAGCGGGCCGGAGGCGAAGTATGGGCTGGAAAATCGTTGGCTTGCTGGCATGGGTAGCGGTGATGCAGCATGCCCGGGGGCAGGCGGTGAAACAGGAACTGGGCAGTGACGCCGGGCTACGCGGCTTGAGCGTGGTCAGCGGTCGGATCGCCTGGGTGAGCGGTACTGGGGGAACGGTGGGTAGAACCACCGACGGTGGCACCACCTGGCAAACACGGGTGGTGCCCGGGGCTGAGAAACTGGATTTTCGGGATGTGGAGGCTTTTGACGAGCGGGTGGCCTACCTGCTGGCCGCGGGGCCGGGGGAAGCGTCGAGAATTTATAAGACCACCGATGGCGGTGAGAGCTGGCGCCAACAGGCGGTGAACCGGGAGGCCAAGGGTTTTTGGGACGCAATGGCCTTTTGGGACGAGCAGAACGGCCTGGTGTTCGGTGACCCGGTGGAAGGGCGCTTCCAGATTCTGGCCACCGAGGATGGCGGTGCAAGCTGGAAACCCGCAGACCCGGCTGGCATGCCCCAGGCCCTGGCCAAGGAAGGGGCCTTTGCGGCAAGCGGTACCTGTCTGGTAGCCCGCGGAACGCGGGAGGCATGGTTTGTGACAGGTGGTTCCGGGAAGGGCCGTGTTTTCAATACCGCAGACCGAGGCAAGACCTGGCGGGTCACTGAGACGCCAGTGGCCGCCGGCAATGAGTCATCGGGGATTTTCTCGATCGCCCTGGGTGATGACGGGATCGGGATCCTGGCGGGGGGCGACTACCGGCGACCGGGGGACACGGTAGGCACTGTTGCACGGACCACGGACGGCGGGCAGACCTGGAGGTTGGCTGGCAAGATGACGCCATTCTGCTCGGCCGTCGCCCGGGTGGGGAACCGGTGGTTTGCCGTGGGGACGGCCGGGGCCCATGAATCGTTGGACGGTGGCGAGAATTGGCGACTGGTGGACCGGGGCAACCACAACGCGGTGGCATTCGCGAAAGATGGAGTGGGCTGGGCCGTCGGGCCGAAGGGTTCGGTGGTGCGTTATTCGCCTTGATTGGATGGAATTGATTACTTGGTTTGGGTGAAAAAGGGTAGCATTGAAGCCGGCGCGGTTTCTCTGACCATTCCCGGGGCAAAACCATGGCCAATCGGGCTTACCTTGCCGTCAGCAACCTGGAAACCCTTTATCCCTCGCTGGCGGAACCGGGGTATCAGCCCGAGCGGCAGTTGGTGGCGACGCATACGACATTCATTCCGCTTTTATGGCTGGCATTATTCCGTGAAAAGGACCTGCGGCGGCAAGTTTTTCACCCGGATGGCGGGGAGATAGAAGTGGT
>CAWUOE010000497.1:0-2998 GCA_963923355.1 uncultured Gemmataceae bacterium
GAATGCCATGCCTGTCCAGACAATCAGTGTCGAAAAGGCACTTCAAGGCCAGCAAGGCATCGAAATAATCAACGACTACAGGGGGGTTGAGGTTCTTAGCGCTTACGGCAATCTCGACCTCAATTCACTCCGCTGGGCTGTCATCACTGAGATCGACACGGCGGAAGCGTTCCGCCCCGTACGCGACTTCGGACGAAAAGCCCTTATCACCGGCGTGGGCATGGCCCTCCTGGCCTCCCTGCTGGCGTTGGTCAGCTCCACATACCTGGTCAAACCCTTGAAACAGCTTGAGGAAGGTGCCCGCAGGCTGGGCGCGGGGGAAACCGGGGTGAAGGTTAGGCTGAAATCCAAGGATGAGTTTGGCCAGTTGGCCCGCGTCTTCAATGAGATGGCAGACAGCCTGACACAGCAGAAGGCGGAGTTGGAGGAGAAGGGCAGGGAAAACCTGGAGTTGCTGCTGAACATCCTGCCGGCCAGTGCCGTTGCCCAGCGGATGGAAGGTGACCAGAAAGCCACCAAACAGTTCGCCGATGTGACCGTTGTGTTTGCCGAATTCACGGGTCTGGAGGAACTGGACAAAAGCCTGGGTGAACGCAAGTCGCTCTCCCTGTTGTCCGACTTGGTGGCGGCATGCGATGAGGCAGCCGAGAAAGCTGGGGTGGAAAAGGTGCGCACCGTGGGAGCTTCCTATCTGGGGGTGTGCGGCCTGTCGATCAGCCGGCCGGACCATTCCGCCCGCGTCATGCAGTTCGCCCGCGATCTGGTCCGCATCACCGACAATTTCAACCGCGAGAACAAAACCTCCCTCACACTGGCCATCGGCATCAATTCAGGCCCGGTGGTGGGCGGCGTGGTCGGTCGGCAAAAGTTCCTGTATGACCTGTGGGGCGACACCGTCACCATCGCTTCCCGCCTGGCCAACGGCCAAAGCAATGTGGTGCTGGTCACCAAACCGGTGCATGACCGCCTTGGAGACCTCCATCCCTTCGGTCCCCCTCAGGAAATCGAAATCCGCGGCAAGGGCCGGGTGCAATTCTGGAAACTGGATGTGACCTGACAGGCCACCTCGCTTCCCCAACCCGGCATCGGCACGCTTACCAGGACTTTTCCCATGCCCGACCTGTTTGGAATCGATAACGACACAGTGATATCAGCTCTGGCCTTGGCGTTGGGTTTCCCTTTGGCCCTGCTGCTGCTGAATGAAGTCATCAATCATTGCGAAAGACGCAGGGTGGCCATCACCCCCACGCTGCGCACGGTGCGCAATCTGGTGGCCCCCACGCTGGCCCTGCTGCTGTTCATCCGATTGGTGATCGGCCTTCCCCATGAGGAAACCTGGGTGCGGGTGGTGGAGACGATCTTCTTCGTCAGCCTCCTGTTCGCGGTGCTCACTTTTCTCAACGATGTGATCTTCGGCGCGGCGGAAAAAGGCAGTTGGCGCGAGAGGGTCCCCACTCTGTTCCGTGATCTGGCCCGGGTGTTGCTGGTGGGCTTGGGCGCAGCGGTCATTTACTCCCAGGTGTGGGACCAGGAGATCACTGGTGCACTGACCGCGCTGGGCATCGGGTCGGTGGTCCTCGGCCTTGCATTGCAGGAACCGCTTGGCAACATCGTGTCGGGTCTGATGCTCCTGTTCGAGCGCCCCCTGAACATTGGCGACTGGATTACCGCCGACGGGGTGACCGGCAAGGTCATCGAGATCAATTGGCGCAGCGTCCACATCGAGACTCCCACACGGGAACTCCGCATCGTGCCTAACGTGTCGCTTTACAAGGATGCGTTCAGCAATCTGTCCCGCCCTACCCCCCTGCGCACCGAGACCTACGAGATCGGTTTCTCCTACGACCACCCGCCCAACATGGTCAAGGAGGTGCTGCTGGAGGTGCTGAAAAGCACTCCTGGCGTCCTCGCTGATCCGGCCCCCGGTGTCCGAACGGTGAATTATGCGGATTTCTCGGTGATTTACCGGATGATCTTCTCGGTTGAGCGGCAGGAGGACCTGGCCGCCACGCGGGACCGTGTTGTCACCCGCATTTGGTACGCAGCCAGGCGGGCGGGGCTGAATATTCCCTTCCCCATCACCATGGAATACAGTCCGAGCGAAAGCCCCTCCGCCCCGCAACCATCGCCTGAGCAGTTGTTGGGCCAATTCCCGCGCTACAGCAACGCCAGGCCCCCCAAGGCCCAAACCAACCCATCGGAAAGAGGTGGCCAGGCTGCTCCCGGCCGGGTCCTTGAGTTTGCCGCGGGCGAAATCGTGATGGGAAAGGGAATTAAAGGCCCCGGCTTTTGCCTCATCAGCAAGGGTAACGCCCGCCTCTCAGCGGCTGACCATTCCAAACAGCCTGTGGAAATCGCCTTGCTGGGACCGGGTGAATTTTTCGGCGACCATGGAACGGGTTCCGGCCAGGACGGGGAATTCCTCCTGACCGCCATCACCGACCTGCTGGTGATCCATCTCGATTCAGAACAGATTTCTGAAATGCTGGCCAGGTCTCCCGCCCTCGCTGCCGAGGTGGGTGAGGCCATGGACACCCGAAGACGGGCCGCCCAGCAATTGAAGATGGTAGGCAGAAAACCGGGCGAAAGCGGCACAATGCCTAGATTGGGATCCTGAACGCCAGGCCCAAAAAATTCACCCGTCAGATTTTGGGGCCGACGGGTGAGGTTAGGACTTCCTGAGAGCGGAATGTTGGCCGGAATCAATCTCCGCCAAAGTCTCCACCCCCACCGAAATCCCCGCCTCCGAAGTCACCGCCGGAATCTCCACCTCCGAACCAGCCGCCACCCGTGTCGTTCCCGCCGCCGAAATCGCCACCCGATTCTGAGCCACCGCTGAAATCACCGGATCCGGCTTCTTCACCGTTGGCATCACCGCCACCAAACCAACCGCCGGCCGAAGCCCCCGGGGTGCCGCCGCCAAAGAAGTGGTTGTACATCCACATGCCAGCCGCGGCACCGAACATGCCACCCAGAACATTGGATAAAAAACCGCCCC
>CAWUOE010000498.1:0-2990 GCA_963923355.1 uncultured Gemmataceae bacterium
CTGCCATGAGCGCGTGGCTTTCACCGGAAATCCTGCTGACCTTGGCAGGGGTCGCTCTGATCCTTGTAGATTCTCTGGCCCCGGAGGGAATCCGGCGCCGGTTGCCGGCCCTCGCGATGCTCGGCTCGTTGGGCATCCTGGGGTGGAGCCTTTTCCCGGGGAGCCGGGTGCTGCCGTCATCCTGGACCAATCTCTTCATTTCGGACGGACTGTCAGCTGTCTTTAAGCCGTTCTTTTTGTTGTGTCTCGTTGTGGTTCTTGGGATGGCCTCCCGGTATCGGTTGGCCGCGGACGAGACGGTCCGCGGGGAGTTCCTGGCGTTGCCGTTTTTCCCGACCGCGGGGCTTTGTCTTCTGGCTTCCGCCCGTGATTTTCTCGCGGTCTTTGTGGCGTTGGAGCTGGTCAGCATTTCCCTCTACCTGTTGGCGGCGTTTCACCGGGCCAAACCGGCCAGTCTCGAGGCCGGCATCAAGCTGCTGGTGATGGGCGGTCTCTCCACCGGCTTTCTGGTGATGGGACTGGCCTGGCTTTATGCCGGGGCCGGCACCACGGAATTTTCCAAATTACTGCTGACCCAGGCGGGGCAGGGGGCCAATCCGGCCGTGCTGGTGGCGGCCGGCCTGATTCTTGCCGGAATCGGATTCAAGGTGGCGGCCGTGCCTTTTCATGCGTGGGCACCGGACGTCTACGAAGGTGCACCCACTCCGGTCACCGCCTACCTGGCGGTCGCATCCAAAGCCGCCGGATTCGTTCTGCTCCTACGGGTCTTTGGTTTGGGGGCCTTCGCGCTGGAATCTGTCGGCACCTACTTCCGTCCGATCCTTCTCACCATGGGAATCGCCACGGTGACCCTGGGCACCTTGGCCGCCTTGCCTCAGCGCGATCTCAAGCGTCTCATGGCCTATTCCGGAATCGCCCATGCCGGTTTCATGATTTTGGCGCTGGGCACCCGCGGGGAAGGGGGGATCGGGACTGTGGTGGCCTATCTCTGGGTCTACCTGCTGGCCTCCTTGCCGGTGTTTCTTTTCATTAACGAGCTGGAGCATCTTCACGGCAGCACCGATATGCGCCATTTGGACGGGTTGGGCCGACGGGAACCTGGACCCGCGCTCGGATTCACCCTGTGTCTTCTCTCCATGGCGGGTTTGCCGCCCCTGGCGGGATTCCCGGTGAAGCTGGCGGTCTTGGCCAACCTGTGGAACGCAGGCGAAACCCCGGCTCTGGTGGTGGCGGTCATCATGGCGGTGGCGGGGTTGGGGATTTATCTGACGCCGATCCGGGTGATGTACTGGGAGCGGGAGGCGGACGCCATCCCGGCCCGCCGTTTCCCGGCTTTTCTCATTTGGGTGATGCTGGTGACCGGATTCCTGGGGGTATGGCTCGGATTGAAGCCGCAGCTTCTCGCCCGTCTGGCGGAAAAGAGCCTGAATCCGCTTCCGGTCACCGAGACCATCCGGGAATAGAATCGCCCCAAACGCGGCCGAGGCTGGTCGGGGCCTTAAAAATTGGTACTCTCGTGCCGTCATGGCCGCGCACGAGGCTTCATCGTTGGCCGGACCCAAGATGGGTTCGGAAAAGCTCGTCCGCCTCAGTGAGGCGGCCGGTCGGCATTTGTCGGGTCTCCTGGACAAAAAGGGGTACGCGACCGGCGCCCTGAAGGTGGCGGTGGTGGGAGGGGGCTGCAGCGGGTTGCAGTACCAGATGGAGTTGGTCCCGGGTGCGGGACCCAAGGATATTCTGGTGGAGAGCCGGGGCGTGCGAATCTCCGTGGATCCGAAGAGCGCGGTTTTTTTGAGCGGATCGGAGATCGATTACAGTAACGACCTGCAAAAAGGCGGCTTCCGCGTCACCAACCCCAACGCCCGCGCCACTTGTTCCTGCGGGGACAGCTTCAGCACCTGAGGCTGCCATGACCACTCACGG
The DNA here is from genome assembly GCA_963923355.1 of uncultured Gemmataceae bacterium. Taxonomy (GTDB): domain Bacteria; phylum Planctomycetota; class Planctomycetia; order Gemmatales; family Gemmataceae; genus UBA6894. Next base: position 1,924 of record CAWUOE010000498.1, read on the forward strand.
CAAGAAGGGCCGGAATCGGCCCAAGCTCGGCAAGGCACGCCTGCCTTACAAGGAGCGTCTCCAGCGGGGTTTTGCCCGGGTGGAACGGGATCTTTCCTGGATGATGGGAATTTTCCGGGAGCTCCTCGAGGAATTGGGTGAAAAGGACGTGGGAAATGTTCTGCCTTGGGTTCATGCGGCCAAGCATCTTCCCGTCATCAAGGAGGGAAAGATCACCCGGGCCTATTCGATTGCCTTTGGGCTGTTGAACCTGGCCGAGGAGGTGGCGGCGGCTTCCATGCGGCAACTCAACGAGGCCATCAACGGCCCCCAGCACGAACCGGGCTCATGGGCCCAGGCGCTCTGCCGACTCAAGGGCTCGGGCGAAACCACCGACCACCTGTCAGCCACCTTGCCGCAACTGCGGGTGGAGCCTGTTCTCACCGCCCACCCCACCGAGGCCCGCCGTCGCTCGATCCTCGCCTGCATGCAGGAAATTCACGGGATTCTTTTGGAACGGGGAGGGAAATCCGGAAAAGACGGATCCGATCGCGAGCAGAGCGATCACCTGAAAACCGTGCTGGAACGCTGGTGGCGGACGGAAGAGGTGCGGACCCAGCGGCCCACCGTGGACATGGAGCGGGAAGGAGTCATCCACTGCCTGGCCGGTTCCATGGCGAAATCGATTGCCGAAACGGATCGCCGCTTAAGGGACGCCTGGCAGATCGCGGGGTTCGGGCCCGGCGGCCCCATTCATCCGGCGGTGCGGCCAGTTCTTAGTTTTGGGACGTGGGTAGGGGGAGATCGTGATGGGCATCCACTGGTGACGCCTGAAGTGACCGAGCGAAGCCTGCAACTCTACCGTTCCGCCGCCATTGAGATGCTCGCATCCCGGCTGAAACAACTGGCTTCCCACCTGACGCTTTCCCGCAAGTACCACGGAATTCCCGCGGAACTGGAGAAGTGGTTGCCGGAGTGGCGGCGTTTGGCCGGATCCCAGGCAGAAGCGGAAATTTCCGTTTACCGGGAGGAGCCGTGGCGCGAGGCGGTTCTTTTAATGCCTGTCTCTTATACACATCTGACGCTGC
>CAWUOE010000499.1:0-2982 GCA_963923355.1 uncultured Gemmataceae bacterium
ACTCGACGATGAGGATGGCGTTCTTGCTGGCCAGGCCCACCAGCACCACGAAGCCAATCTGCGTGAAGATGTTGATGTCCATGCGCGCGATGGCCACGCCCACCACGCTGGACAGCAGGCACATCGGCACCACCAGGATCACCGCCAAGGGCAGCGCCCAGTTCTCGTACAGGGCCGCCAGCACCAGGAAGACGAACACCACCGCCATGGGGAAGACGATCTTGTTGCGCCAGTCGCCCGCCTCCATCCGCTGCAGCAGGTTCAGCTCGGTCCACTCGCTGGTCATGGCGGCGGGCAGGGTCTTGGCGGCGATGCCGTCCAGCGTGTCCATCGCCTGCGTGGAGCTGAGCACCCACGGCAATGCCAGGCCGTTGACCGGCGCCGCCCGGTACAGGTTGTAGCGCATCACCATGCCCGGGCCGGTGGTGTCCTCCACCTTCACCAGCGATCCCAGGGGCACCATCTGGCCGTTGGTGTTGCGCACCTGCAGCAGGTTCAGGTTCTCCACCAGCCGGCGGAAGGGCAGGTCGGCCATGAGGTTCACCTGCCAGTAGCGGCCGAAGGCGTTGAAGTTGTTCACATAGTCCGAGCCGACCAGCGTGTCGAGCGCCTGGTTCACGTCCTCCACCCTCACCTTCAGCGCGCGGGTCTTGGGCCGGTCGATGTCGGCGAACAGTTGCGGCGCGCTGGCGCTGTACATGGTGGACAGGCCGAAGAAGCCCGGGTTCTTCCTGCCTTCCGCCAGGAACAGGTTGGTGAAGCGCTCGAGGTTGCGCAGGCCCAGGTCGCCGCGATCCTCCACCATGCACTTGAAGCCGCCGGCGGTGCCCAGGCCCGGCACGGGGGGCGCGCCGAAGACCGACACCTGCGCGTCGCGGATGGCGTCGTGGTAGGCCTTGCGCAGCTTCATCACCACCGCGTTGCCCGATTTTTCGGGATCGTCCCGCCGCTTCTCGAACGGCTCGAGGATCACGAACATCGAGCCGTAGTTGGAACCGTACATGCTGAGCAGGATGGTGAAGCCCGAGACCGACAGGGTGTCCTGCACGCCCGGGGTGTCGAGCGCCATCCGCTCCATGCGGGCCAGCACCTCCTGGGTGCGCTGCACGCCGGCGCTTTCCGGTAGCTGGATGTTCACCAGCAGGTAGCCCTGGTCCTGCGCGGGGATGAACCCCTTGGGCACCTTGCCGAACAGCCAGCCCGTGGCGCCCAGCAGGCCGATGTAGGCCGCCAGCACCAGCACGGTCAGCCGCACCAGCCAGCCCACGCTCCAGCCGTAGGCGCGGATCATGCCGCCGAAGGACCACTCGAAGGCGCGGAAGAACCAGCCCAGCGACAGGTTGATCAGCCGCTGCAGCGGGTCGGGCCTGGTGCCGTGCGGCTTCAGCAGGATGGCCGCCAGCGCCGGCGACAGCGTGAGCGAGTTGAAGCCGGAAAACACCGTGGAGATGGCGATGGTGACGGCGAACTGCCGGAAGAACTGCCCGGTGATGCCGCTGATGAAGGCGCACGGCACGAACACCGCGCACAGCACCAGCGCCACGGCCACCACCGGCCCGGTCACCTCGTCCATCGCCTTGCGGGCGGCGTCGCGCGGGCTGTAGCCCTCGGCCAGCCAGCGCTCCACGTTCTCCACCACCACGATCGCGTCGTCCACCACGATGCCGATGGCCAGCACCAGCCCGAACAGCGAGATGTTGTTGATGGTGAAGCCCAGCGCCGCCATCGCCGCGAAGGTGCCGACGATGGCCACCGGCACCGCGATGAGCGGGATGATGGTCGACCGCCAGTTCTGCAGGAACACCAGCACCACCACCCCCACCAGCACGATGGCGTCGCGCAGCGTGCCGATCACATCCTTGACCGACTCGCCGATGAACGGCGTGGTGTCGTAACTGATCTTGTAGTCCAGCCCGGGGGGGAAGCGTGATTTCAGCGCCTCCATCTTCGACCGCACCGCGTTGCCCACGTCCAGGGCGTTGGTCCCGGGCAACTGGAAGATGGCCAGCGCCACCGCCGGGTAGCCGCTGGAGGTGGCCGACTGGTCGTACTTGTTGGCCCCCAGCTCCAGGCGGGCCACATCGCGCAGGCGCAGCACCTGGGGAGACACCTCCCCCGGCCCGGCGTTGGAGGAGCGCACGATGATGTCGCCGAACTGCTCGGGCGTGACCAGGCGGCCCAGCGAATCGACTGTGAGCTGCATCTCCTGCCCGGCGGGCGTGGGCTGCTGGCCCACCTGGCCGAAGGCCACGGCGGTGTTCTGCGTCCGCACGGCGCTCGAGACCTCGTTGGCCGTGATGTTTCGGGCGGCCATCTTCTGCGGGTCGAGCCAGGCGCGGATGGAATAATCGCGCTGGCCCAGGAAGGTGATGTCGCCCACCCCCTCCAGCCGGAACAGCTCGTCCTTCAGGTGGATGGTGGCGTAGTTGGACAGGTAGATGTCGTCGTACCGGCCGTCGGGCGAGAACAGGTTCACCGCCATCAGGATGCTGGGCGATTTCTTCTTGATGGTCAGGCCCTGCTTCTGCACGCTCTTGGGCAGTTGCGGCACGGCCAGGTTCACGCGGTTCTGCACCGCCACCAGCGCCTCGTTGAGGTTGGTGCCCAGCGCGAAGGTGACGATCAGGTTGTAGGCGCCCGTGTTGTCGCTGGTGGAGCACATGTACAGCATGTTGTCCACGCCGTTGACCTGCTGCTCGATCGGGGCGGCCACGGTGTCGGCCACCACCTGCGAGCTGGCCCCCGGGTAGTTGACCGCCACCTGCACCGTGGGCGGCACGATGTCGGGATACTGCGAGACCGGCAACGAGAAGGCGGCCAGCCCCCCGGCGATGACCAAAAAGATGGACAGCACCGAGGCGAAGATGGGCCGGTCGATGAAGAAGCGGGAGATCACGCGGCGCTCACCGGGTGGTACGGGGTGTGGTCAGGGTGGGGTCTGTCTCTTATACACATCTGACGCTGCCGACGATACTCCTTGTG
>CAWUOE010000500.1:0-2981 GCA_963923355.1 uncultured Gemmataceae bacterium
CGGTATCGGCGGGCGTGGCATGGGAGTGGGTGTAGTTGTCCTGCCTTGACCGAACCACATGCAGGTCCGGCTGGGGCAGGCTTTTGCCGCTCAGGCGGATGGGGTTTTGGCACCGGACAAACCAGGCTGAGTCCAGATGCCGGTACAGCCATCGCACCAGACCGTCCACCACGCCTGCGTGGCGAAATCCAATGGGGCTCATGGGATGGATCTCCCCGTCGATCAGTTCCAGACGCTCATCCGGGGCGAAAAAACGGAGCTGGTCGAGCCGTATGAACTCGTCCACCGTGAACAGCCTGCGGGTGATGGTCGCTGACATGGCCTCTCCATCCGGGAGATGGAATTTTACCTTTGCCGGCCCGGGTTGCCTAGCCGGCGGCCAAGCAGACAGCCACGGGCTGAAGGCCCGTGGCTGGGGAGAGATTCGACAAAAACAGGCCAATCAGGCGGTGGGCAGGCCCAGGTCGGCGGTGCCCAGCAGCGATTCGAACGGGAAGCGGACAGAGAATCGCTCGCGAGCCCCCTGGCCCCGATCCACCAGGCAGACCAGCCCGCCGACGGTATGGCCCTGCGCTTGCAGCACTTCGATCGCCTGCTCGCTGGACCCGCCCGTGGTCACCACATCCTCGACGATGGCCACCCGGCTACCGGGGGCCAGGCGCCCCTCCAGCCGCTGCTGGCTGCCGTGTTCCTTGGCCGCCTTGCGGACGAAGAACCCCTCGAGTTGCATGCCCCGCTGGTGCCCGCGCAGGACCACGGCCGCGGCCAGCGGGATCGCGCCCACCTCCAGCCCGCCCACGGCGGTGACGTTCCACTTGGCGATCTGGTCCAGGAAGCCGTCGGCGATGAGGCCGAGCGCCTCCCCGCAGAACAGCACCTGTTTGCTGTCGATGTAGAAGCTGCTGGTCTTGCCGCTGGCCAGGGTGAACTGGCCGAATTTCACCGCGCGCTGGCGAAACAGCTCCGCCAGCCGGTCTTTGCCTGTCATGGTCGTCCTCGGGTTTCGGATCAGGGCCGGGCAGGGCGAATCAGCGCTCGAAGAGAGCCCCGTCCACGCCCGGATTCAGTTTAAGCCCGATGTATTGATATGACTCCATGAGCTGGGGGTCTTCCCCGGCCTTCTCGGGCCAGCCGTAGCACTCGATGGCCACCGGCAGGTGGGACTCCTTGTCGAAGGTGATCACCGCCTTGGCGAACTCGAACTGCTTCATCTCCTCGCGCGGGTGGGTGATGTGCACACGCCGGCAGGCACGCTTGTCGAAGGTCACATCCTCCAGCAGCACCCGGTCCAGCTCGTGGGCCTCGAAACCGGCCCAGTCCTTGGCCAGGCGTCTGGTGATGTTGGCGATGCCGGCCTCGGTGATGGCGTGCCGGCTGGTGGAAGCCACCCGCTTGTCCTTCAGGTCCAAACTGAGGAAGCCCACGCTGCCCAGAAGGCCCGCGCCCTTCACCCGCATCCGCCCGTTGTGCTTGCCCTCAATCCACATCCCCTCCTGCCCGGCCATGCTGCGGGGCTTCTGCCATTTCAGGCAAACCGAGAACGGCTCATGCCGCACCACCATGTCGATGGTCTGCTCGGGCTGCAGCTTGCCGCCCAGGTACTCGCGCTTCAGGAACTGGCAGGTGTAGTGGTCCAACTTGGTCAGGGCCTGCTCGGCCCGCTTGATGATCTCCATGCACTCCGTCATGTCCTTGGCGTGGCTGGGATCGGCCGCGGCGGGCTTTTCAGGCGTGGGCGCCTCGGTGCCCGCGGGCTGCGCTGCGGGTGGCCCGTCGGCGGGCGGGGCTGCCGGGGGCACCGGCTCCGCCGCCAGCAGCATCAGAGTGGTGAACAGGCCCAAACCCCCGTGCACCAGCACAGCCAAGGCCCACGGCGCGAAATGGCGCCGAAACGCGGCCAAAAAGGCTGGACTGTCAGACATGACGGCTTCCCCTTGCGAAACCCGGGCATGCCCCGGGAGAATCGATCCACCGGGACCATGGATGCGACAGTCGGCAGGGGCGTCTGCCGGCCGGTGCGCCTCTAAATGTATGGGCCTTCTTGGTCCATCGCCAAAACCCGCCCAAGGGATACAGGGAACCAGGGAGAATTCATGGCTTTTACAACCAGCCAGCCTTCCCAATCTTCACCACTGGCAATTCAGGCCGTGGTTTCACCCCTGTTTGAGGAAAATGCCTACATTTTTGCCCTGCCAGGCTCCCGCGAGGCCCTGGTGGTCGACCCGGGGTTTGATGCCGATTCCATCCTGGAATGCCTGGCTGACCGGGGCTGGCAACTGCTAGCCATTTTGAACACCCACGGCCATGCCGACCACATCGCCGGCAACGAGGCGATGAAAAAGGCTTATCCCAAGGCCCCGCTAATCATCGGCACCGGCGATGCCCCCATGCTGACCGACCCGATCCTGAACCTCAGCGGCCTGGCGGGGGCCCCCATTGTCTCCCCCGAGGCGGACCTGCTGGTCAACGAGGGGGAAACCTTGGAACTGGCTGGCATGCGCCTGGAGGTGCTGGAGATCCCCGGGCATTCCCCCGGCCATGTGGTGTTCGTTTTCCGCCCCGAGGGGGCGGACCCCATCGTCTTCGGCGGGGATGTGCTGTTCCGTGGCAGCGTGGGCCGCACCGATTTCCCGGGCGGAAGCCACAAGACCCTGATTTCAGGCATCCGGAACAAACTGTTCACGCTGCCGGAGGGAACGCTTGTCTACCCGGGACACGGTCCCGTCACCACCGTGGGGTACGAGAAGCGGACCAACCCATTCTGCGGCGCCTAGCTTTTCCGTCACCGCCTACTTTTCCGTCTCCGCCTACCGGGCGGGGGCGAACGGGCTCAGGTCCGCCGTCTGGGCGGCCTCCCAGGCGGGGATGTCGCCGATGGGTCGCCATGCCTTGGCGGCCACCGGTTTCATCCGGCCGTCCCGCGCCAGCAGGTTCACCAGGTCGGTGATCTCATACTCGTTGCGCGGGGACAAAAACGGCGT
>CAWUOE010000501.1:0-2980 GCA_963923355.1 uncultured Gemmataceae bacterium
TGTTCATTCCCTGGGAGGCGATTTTCGCCGATGCCGCGGTATCGGGAACAATCGCAAGCCGGCGTGGCTACCAGATGGCCAAAAAGGCAATCATCGAGCAACCTGGACTCAGCGTCCTGTTTCTCGATGAGATCGGTCGCGCTTCCCGTGACATGGAAGAGGTGCTCAAGCTAGGTCGCAAGATCAACCAAGCAGGCAAGCGATTCATCGGAGCTACCGACGGGTTCGACTCCATCATTCCCAACAACCGCATCATGCTGGCCAACCAGGGCATGATGCAGGAGTGGTTCGTCGGGCAGCTCAAGGAGAAGGTCAAGCGCGGCATGAAGGATGCCTTCCAGCAGGGGAAGGTCATCCAAAACGCCTGCCTTGGGTACCGACTGGAGCCAGTGATGGATGCCAACGGCAAACCCGTCATCAACACCAAGGGCAAGGTGCAACAGGTGCGGGTGGTCGACGAGGAGCAGGCTGCGCTGGTCCGAGAGATCTTCGGAATGTATGCCGACCATGGGATGAAGCCTGAGGAAATCGCCCGTGAGCTCAACGAGCGCCGGGCCAAGGGTCTTCGCTCCTGGGGCCGCGCCCAGATCATGGAAATCATGAAGCGCGAGCAGTATATCGGGGTCGAATACTACAACATGACCACTATGCTGCGGGACCCCGAGACCGGCAGGGTAAAGGTGATAAAGCACCCCAGGGAAAACTGGCTGAAGCGGGACATTCCCCATCTGGCCATCGTTCCCAAGGACTTGTGGGACAGGGCCCAGGCCCGGCGGCTCAAAGCCGCCGAGGCATTCCATCGCCGGAAACCCCAAGGCCCCTACCGGACCGAGGCTTATCCCACCCGATTGTTCCAACCCCGGTGCGGTCACTGCGGCAAGGCACTTTGGCTGGGCAGGGGTGGCAAGTACGCATCCTTCCGTTGCACCAATGGAATGGAATCTAAACGCGGTTGCAAACTGCGCAACTACAAGGCGGCCAACCTGATCGAAAAAGTTTTACTCCATCTGGTGAAACGGCAATTCGAGAAGCCTGGCTGGATGGAAATGTTAGTAAAGGAGGCCAACAGGGAACTTCGGGCAGCGGCATCAACGCCACCACCTGACACCCAGAAGTTATCCAGGCAGATTGGCCAAAAGGAAAAAGCCTGTGAACGAATCCTAAGGATGATTGAAAACTATACGGGGGAGGATGAAACCAAACTGATGGATCGGCACCAGGCCCTAACTCAGGAGCTGAACGAACTCAAGGGGCAACTGGACCAGCTCAGCGCCGGCAGCCAGGCTCCACCGCCCGGACAGATCACCCTGGAGGAAGCGAGGGCGGTACTGGCTGACCTGCCCGCCTTGCTGCAGGAGGCAACCCCAGAGGCTGCCCCCTACCTGGCCGAACTGTTTCAGAACCTGACGATGACCTGTGCCAAGGATGTGGAACACGGTGCCTGGAAATCTACTTTCCGCTTCAATTCCGCGGCGTTGATGGTCTATCTGTCACGCCGCAAGGATTGTCCAAGCACGCCGCTTTGGGAGTACCTGAAACAGCGTGATTGGACAATGCAGGGGAGCCCTTCGGAACAGCTCATTCATTTCAGCGAAACCATGGCGCAACAGCGTGATGAGGCGCGTGAACTACATGAACAGGGGATCCCCATGACGGAGCTTGCCAGAAAGTATGGTGTCACTTGGGAGCGGGTGAAAGGGTGGTTGGTAGAGGGCTACACCGAGCACCGGCGGTTGCGGTATGGGCGGCCTAGGAGAAAGAAGGCTAGTTAGCCGAAATTCCGGGCAATAGGTTTGGCTTGGGTAGGAAAATGATTGAATGGTTCCCGAAAATGCACTTCCCCCCCACAAAAGTGTGGGGGGGGAAGTGCGTCAACTAGAACCACAGCCCGAAAGGGCTAGCCTTTAGACCCTTTCCAATGCAAGGTCATCGATGGCGATATGCCCTCCCATGTAGCCAGACGTCTTGTTGAAAATCTCAATCTTCAGAGATTTTGCAGCCCCCGAGTTCCATTCCAATAAAACTTGTTGCCACTGACCTGTGGTACCAGGAGTCTGAAGGCTCTTCAATGAAACACCATTCAGCTTGATCTCCATATTGCCAGGATTGGCAGCCACCCAACTGGAGACCCACAAAGAAAACCGGTAGTTGGCCCCTGGAACCACTTCCACCGTTTGGGACCAAGCAACCTGACCAGCGGTTGGGCTACCGCTCAAAACCATCATCATGCCTTTACCGGTGGTGTGATCACCATAGGAGGCCCAACCCGTATTCCCCATGCTTGCCTTCACCGGATCGGTGACGATGTCATAGGTTTGGGCGTAATTGACAGCACCCTTGCTGTAGCGATACTGGGACGTAAAACCAGTATTACCCTGCTCAAAATCACCATTTACCAGCAAATTCTTGGAGCTTTGGCTGGCTGTGACAGTGATAACCAAAGTTTGCATGGCCACAGCACCCACCTGATTGGAAGCCCGAATTTTTATGGTGTAAATCCCTTGGGTTCCAATCATGGGCGAGCCTGAAATCAATCCCGTTGAATCCATAGCTAAACCACTAGGCAAATTTCCGGATAGCATGCTCACCGTAGGCTTTGGATATCCAGTTGTTTCAACTTGGAATTTTCCAGCCTGCCCTACTTGGAAAGTTGCCGCCTCCGAACTGATGATTTTGGAAGCCTGATTAACGGTAAGGGTCAAAGTTTGGAGTGCGGGAGTTCCGACCCCGTTATCCGCCTTCAGGACTACTTTGTATTCACCACCAGAACCCTCCGATGGCGTGCCTGACAGCTTTCCTGCGGCATCCAAGGTTAGACCCTTGGGAAGCGCCCCTTCCAGGATGGTTAGGGTTGGTATTGGAGAACCCATGACACGCACCTGAAAAACACTATTCAGGTTTGTGGTAAAGGTCGCCTTGTCGGCACTGATGAAAGATGGAGCTTGGCCTACCACAAGTGCTGTCTCTTATACACATCTCC
>CAWUOE010000502.1:0-2979 GCA_963923355.1 uncultured Gemmataceae bacterium
ATTCAACTGCTTTCCGACGGCTTGCAAAAAAAACCCAGGTTTTTCCCTCCCCTGCCAATGATCATCACCGCACGCGATTAACCCACACCATTGAGGTGGCTCAAATCAGTCGAGTTGTCGCTCGTAATCTCGGTTTGGAGGAGGATTTAACCGAGGCAATTGCACTGGCACATGATTTGGGCCATCCGCCCTTTGGCCATGCTGGGGAAGAGGAGCTTTCAGAATGCATGGTGGATTGCGGGGGGTTTGAACACAATACACACGCTTTGAGGATCGTTACCTGCCTGGAGTACAGGTACCCGGCTTTCATGGGATTGAATCTCACTTGGGAGGTTAGGGAGGCTTTCGCTCATCACAGTAAACAGATTGGCCCAGAGGTCCTTCACTACCGCTCGAAGGGGGGGGCATTTCTGGAGGCGCAAGTGGCCGATGCGGTCGATAGCCTTGCCTACGATGCGCACGATGTCGAGGATGCAATTACTGCCGGTTTAGTTACTTTGGATGAATTTTTGGAGGTTCCCCTGGTTCAGGAAATGGTTTCTGGAATCCAAAATCTGGGTCCCATGAGAAACCCCCGAGCTTTGGTTCCCACTCTGATTAGAAATTTGATCAATTGTCAGGTCTGTGACCTGATTGCCCAGACCCGGCGAAACATTCAGACAAATGGCGTGTCAGACTTGGCGGATGTTCGCGCCATGAAAGCGCCACTGGTTGAAAATTCTCCTGATTTGCTTGGAAAAATTAAACAGCTGGAAAACTTTCTCAAATCGCGGGTTTACCATCACCATCGGGTCCAACGCATGGCAATTCGGGGCCGTCGGGTCATCCGGCAGTTGTTTGAAGAGTTCTGCAGGTCGCCCCGTTTGCTTCCGGAGAGGTATCAACGGAAATTGGATGAATGCGGAATTAAAAGGACGGTTTGTGACTTTCTGGCCGGCATGACAGACCAATTCGCTATCAGGGAGTACAGAAAGCTATTCTCGCCGGACGAACCAGTCTGATTTGCAATGGCAATTGGTCGCAACAAAATCATTGGGTGCTTTGGATAATCCGTGTAAATAAGGTGTGATAATGAGATTTTTAAGAGAGAAAAATGGGTCGGACCAGAAGGTGCCGAATATTTCGCCAGCGGGATCCATTTTGGTTTGGGTAATCCGCGGCATTTTCCTGGTAGTGATGCTGGGACTTTCGATTGCCGCTTTCCAGTATTTTGAGAAAAACGGCCCACAGGAGAAGGGTGTTGCCTTCGCCCAAGGGGTCATGGCCCTGCTGGCCATTCAAGGGCTTGCCGTGGTCATCCTCTTGACAGACATGCTGATTCGCAGGAAGGAAATCACAACTATTTCTGCAGTTTACTTCGGTCTTCTTTTGGGCCTGCTGCTGGGAAATCTCCTGGCAGTTGGCCTGGATCCTTTTCTTTTCGATGTCCCCCAAGGTGAAGCCGGTGGCGATTCATTCGCCGTGCCGCGCAGGGGCCTTGCCGTGATGTTGTCCGTGGTAGCCTGCTACATATGCGTGAGCACCTTGTTGCAGACCAAAGACAACTTTCGATTCATCATTCCTTTCATTGAATTTTCCAAGCAGACGAGAGGAAACAGGCCCCTCGTTTTGGATACGAGCGTCATCATCGATGGTCGAATCGCCGATGTTTGCGAGACCAGCTTGATTGATTCAAGAATTGTGGTGCCAAGGTTTGTCCTTCAAGAACTGCAGATGGTGGCCGACAGCGGGGACCGACTGAAGCGGAACCGCGGGCGCCGCGGGCTTGATGTCCTGAAAAGGCTTCGCTCAAACAACCGCCTTGAGATCCAGCTCCATGACGGGTCCATCCCGGGGGTCCCCGAAGGTGGAAAGGTCGATGAGCGACTGGTTCTTTTTGCCAAGGCGATTGGTGGTAGGGTAGTCACCAATGATTTTAATTTGAACAAGATTGCCCAGTTGGAGGGCGTGGATGTCGTCAACTTAAACGAGGTTGCCAATTCCCTCAAATCGGTTGCCTTGCCCGGTGAAATTCTTCAAATCAAGGTGGTGAAGCAGGGAGACCAACCCGGCCAGGGAATCGGTTACTTGGATGACGGGACAATGGTGGTGGTGGAGCAGGGCAGATCGGTCATGGGACAGGACGCGGCAGTACAGGTTACCAGCGTGCTTCAAAATCCTGCGGGAAGGATGATTTTCGCCAAACTGGAAGCCCAAGCCAGAGGCTGATGTTTTTTTGGCCTTTTCTTGGCGATGCTTCCCATGTTAATGGCACTGCATGGTGCGATTTCAGACAGTGCTGATTATTCAAATGGGATTGGCCGGCTTGGTGGTTGCCCAAGCTCCGCCAACTCCTCAGGCCTCGCCCCCTACAGCCCAGCCGATGGCCAATCCGGCTCGGTCCGCGGCGCCCGGTGCTGTGCGGGATGCAGAGCTGGTGGAAAGGCTAATAGCTGCGCGCAAGGAATATCAAATCAGTTTGGAGGCACTTCGAAATCATTACATTTCGGTGGGTGATCTGGAGAGGGGGAGGTGGGCTGAGGAGGAATTGATTTCCTACCATCGCATTGCGAAGAACGCTTTTTTGTTGGAGTTGGATGTCCCGCCGCCATCGCTAAAAGGCACGGTGAACGTTCCTGAGGCCAATGAACTTTTTCGGCGGGCGATGACATACAAGGATAAAGGTTGGGGATCAGACTACATAGATAACCAGCGGCGTTCGGAAATCTTGTTTCAAATGCTGCTCAGCAATTACGCCACCAGCAACAAAATCTCGGACGCTGCTTTTCAATTGGGCGATTTGTACGAAGGAAAAACTTACAAGCAATTTCGCAGGGCTGCTGCCTACTACGAACGAAGCTTCCAATGGAACCCGTTGACCCAAAATGACAGCAGGATTCGAGCCGCTAGGTTGTATGACAAGATGTCTTTGGATAGGACCAGGGCGGTTGAACTGTATAAGGAAGTGATTCAGCACGACACCGATCCCCAGCGTTTGCA
>CAWUOE010000503.1:0-2973 GCA_963923355.1 uncultured Gemmataceae bacterium
TGGTCGAGCGGGGCACCCGGGTGGTGCAGGTCTGGACCGGTGCCGGTCAGCCCTGGGACAGCCACGATGACCTCGAGGCCAACCACCGACGGCTGGCCAATGACTGTGACCAGGCGATCGCCGCCCTGTTGGTTGACCTGAAGCGTCGCGGCCTGCTGGAAGACACGCTGGTGTTGTGGGGAGGTGAATTCGGGCGCACCCCCACGGTGGAGCTTCCCACCCCCGGCTCGAACCTGGGCCGGCTCAACGGCCGCGATCATAATCCCTATGGCTTCTCAGTCTGGCTCGCCGGGGGAGGGGTGCGTGGTGGAACCGCGGTGGGGGCCACCGATCCATTCGGTTTCAAGGCGGTGGAAAATCCGGTGCATGTGCACGACCTGCACGCCACCCTCCTGCACCTGATGGGTTTTGACCACGAGAAACTGACCTTCCGGCTCGCCGGCAGGGACTTCCGTCTGACGGATGTCCATGGCAAGGTGGTCGGTGACATCCTCGCCTGAGGCGGGATCAGGGGTAATGACCCCGCCGTTCCATTTCCCTGGCCACCTTCTGCACACCCAAGACCAGTGCCGCGGTGCGATGGGCGAAGTTGCGTTCCCGGGCCAAACCGCGCACGCGGTGGAACGCGCTCAACATCTGTTCCTCCAATTTTTCGTTGACCTGTTTCTCGGACCAGAAGTATTGCTGGAGATCCTGCACCCATTCGAAGTAGCTGACAGTCACGCCGCCGGCGTTGCATAGGACATCCGGGATCACATAGATATCGCTGCCCTGGAGGATCGCGTCGGCTCCCGGTGTGGTGGGCCCGTTGGCCCCTTCGGCCAGCACCCGGCATTTCAGTTTCGGGGCGTTCTTCTCGTCGATGACCCGTTCCATCGCGGCGGGCACCGCCAGGGTGCATTCCTGAATGAGCAATTCCTGCGGGTCGAGCTCCTCGCCCCCGCTGAAACGATTCAAGGGCTGGCCCTTGGCCACATGGCTAATCAAGGCCTCAATATCCAGCCCATGCTTGTTGCGAACGGCTCCGGTCTTGTCACCCACCGCGAGGACCTTCACCCCGCGTTTGACCAGTTCCTGGCAGGTGACCGATCCCACGTTGCCGAATCCCTGGACGACGGCAGTGGCGGTTTCGGGACGGATTTTCAGGTCTTCCAGGGCAGCCATGGCGGTCATCACCACGCCACGCCCGGTCGCCTCGCGCCGTCCGACAATGCCGCCGATCTCCACCGGTTTGCCCGTCACGATTTCCGGGCAGGCATAGCCCACCTTCATGCTGTAGGTGTCCATCATCCATGCCATGGTCTGCTCATCGGTGCCCATGTCGGGCGCCATCACATCCATGCGGGGACCGATGATCGACAAGACCTCCTCGGTGAAACGTCGGGTGAGGCGCTCCTTTTCGCCAAGGGACAACGTGGCCGGGTCCACGGCGATGCCACCCTTGGCCCCGGAAAAGGGCAGGTTCATGATGGCGCACTTCCAACTCATCCACATCGCCAAAGCGGCCACCTCGCCCAGGTCAACCATGGGGTGGTAACGGAGGCCGCCTTTGCTGGGTCCACTCGTCAGGCTGTGCTGCACCCTGAACCCGGCGAACGTTTCGATCTTGCCGTTGTCCCGTCGGACCGGGACTGACACCACCATGGCCCGCTTGGGGATGGCCATGCGCTTCAGCACATCGGGGTGCAGGTCAATCGCGGCGGCGCATTGCTCCAATTGGCGACGCGCCATACGGTAGGTGGCGCTTTGGTCATACAGGGGATGGGAAGTCGGTTCCAAACGGCTTTCTGACATGATTTCATCCCGGGAAGAGGGGGGAATCCACTCTATTTCATTATAGGAATGGATTGGCTCGACACCCCCGCCGGGCCGTGTTGGAATGGGAATATCCAAACCCCCGCCCGAGTGCCATGCTTCTGCCGACCTCCTTTTTTATGTGGTGTCTGATTCCGGGTGCGGCATTTGCCGGACCGGCTGAGGACCAATTTGAGAAGGAAATCCGTCCGATCCTGGTGGAGCATTGTCACAAGTGTCACGGGCCCTCCAAGCAGATGGCCGGACTGAGGCTGGATAGCCTGCAGGCCGCATTGAAAGGTGGTGAATCCGGCCCCGCGCTGGTGCCGGGCAAACCGGATGACAGTCCGCTGGTGCGGGTGCTGAAGCCTTCTGCAGAAAAAAGGATGCCGCCCAAGTCGCCCCTCCAGGATCGGCAAATCACTTTGATGGAGGAGTGGGTTCGTGCCGGGGCGGTTTGGCCCGAGGCCAAGGCCTCTGGCAAAAAGGGAGCGGCCAAACGGGAGGACCTTTGGGCCTTTCAGCCCCTGCCTCGATCTCCCTCCCCTGCCCCCCTGGATCAGTACATTCTGGCCAAGCTGAAAAAGGAAGGATTCGATTTCTCACCGCAGGCGGACCGCCGCACCATGCTGCGACGCGCCAGTTTTATCCTTACGGGATTGCCACCCACCTTTGAGCAAGTTCAAGCGTTTGAAAACAACCCCGCTGCCGATGCCTGGTCGAAAGAGGTAGACCGGCTGCTGGCCAGTCCGGCGTTTGGGGAACGATGGGCCCGGCACTGGATGGATGTGTCGCGCTATTCAGACACCAAGGGTTATGTGTTTTTTCAGGATGGCAATTTCCCCTGGTCCTATGCCTACCGGGATTGGTTGATCCAATCCTTCAACAGCGACTTGCCCTATGACCGGTTCATCCGGGCCCAGCTTGCAGCCGACCGGCTGGTTGAACAAGGAGAGGGGCCTGTCAGCGATCTGCCGGCGCTCGGGTTTTTGGCCCTCGGCGGGCGGTTCATGAACAACCAGCACGACATCATTGATGACCGGATCGATGTGGTTACCCGTGGCCTGCTGGGTTTGACCGTGGCCTGTTCGCGCTGCCACGACCACAAGTTTGATCCAGTACCTATGGTGGACTACTACAGTCTCTATTCCATCTTCGCCGCCTCGGTGGAGCCGGAGG
>CAWUOE010000504.1:0-2970 GCA_963923355.1 uncultured Gemmataceae bacterium
GATTTGCACAGCACCGCCAGCAGGTGGCCGGGAGCTCGATGGCCAATAGCGCCCGGGTTCAGCCGGTCGAGCGGGACCAACTCGGCACCGGTCGCGTGAACTTCCCGGTACTCCATGGGAGTGCGCACATCGAGCAGGTCAATGGGTTCGCCGGAGGAACGCCGCCTGTGCACTTCGGCAGCCTGCAAAACGGTCACTTCCATCGCCTGTCCATCCTCGCGAAAAAAGGGCCACTCCATTCCCATGATCCATGAAGCGGCCGCCTGGTTACAAGGCTATTGGATTATTTTCAGGAGGCTGAAATTCCGGTGTGCGGGAATTTTTGCAGCCATTTGGCCTTCAAGGCTTCGCGAAAACGGTTTTGGAAGCCCTCGGGCATGGGATAGTGCTCGCCGCCGCGGAAAAGCTGGATGGTTTTGCGCAGGTTGTCCACCACCACCTGGCAAGGATTGCAGCCCTCCAGATGGCCGGCGAATTCCTGGTACAGCGACAGGGCCTGCTCGTTATCGATCACCGCGTTCAGCGCCTTCAGCATCTCTTCACAGGTCATTTTGATGCCTCCGCCGTGAGATCTTCGCCATGGTGATGGTCGGGAATCACTCGGGTGGCCGGGTCGCCCAAGGCGCGGGTCAGGCGTTCGCGCAACTGCAACCGTGCCCGCATCAGCCGCACCTTCACATTGGAAGGGGTCAACGCCAAGGCCGCGGCTGTTTCCTCGGTGGAAAGGCCCTGGATGTCCCGCAGCACAAAAACCAGCCGGTAGGTGTCATCCAGTTCCGCCAGCGCCACGTCCACCAGACGCCGTACCTCGGCATCCTGCGCCAGGTCGGCCGGGTCATCCCGCCAGCGTGCGATGTAGCTTGGATGCGGCAGGGAGGCGAATGATTCCTGGGTCGATTCCTCGTAGGGCTGCATCGGCAGCACCCGCTCCCGCCGCAGGATCTTCAGGGCGTGGTTGGCCGCGATGCGCAGCACCCAGGCCGCCACGGAGGATTCCTCGCGGAAATCCTCGAGATGCTCGATCATTCCCAGGAAAGTTTGCTGGACCACATCCTCGGCATCATGGGTGCGGGAGGGGCCCAGAATACGCAGGGCTAGAGCATGCACCCGGTTCTGCAGCCTGCCCACCAGTTTCTCAAACGCCTGAAAATCCCCCGTCCGGGCCTGCCGGAAAAGGCGTAGTTCCTCGGCGGGGCCATCCTCCGCCTGCGGCAAGGGAGTCTTTGCGGTTGGAAAAGGCGCAGCCATTGGGCCAAGCATACACCACGAATCAGGCATTTTTCCAACGGTTGTAACCAAATGCGGTCTGGCGGATCAGCTTGTCAGGGAACCACCTTGGGAGGCTGAACATGGCAACCATGGAAAATGGCGCGGTTTGCAAGGCGGGCGGCAAGGCAGATCGCATCCGGCACCGGGTAATCTGCGTGATGGGGGGTGCCTTAGCGTTGGCCGGCGCCGTCACCGCCTTGGTGGGGCACCACCAAGCGGGGGCAATGGTCGCCGCGGTGGGCGCCCTGGTGCTGCTCACCATCCCCCACTCCCAGCCGGGGTAAATCCCATGGAAGGGGAGCAGGGGTGGCAAAAGCAATCAGGGAACCAACTGATGGAAATCCTGTTCTTCGCGGGTGTCCTGGTCTTGTGGTTCGCGTTGCAGATGTGGATTCTGCCCAGTCTGGGCGTGCCCACCTGAATGTCGGGGGATTGCTCGCCGCGGTCGCGGCCTGAAACTCCAGCCCAGTCCACGGAAGAGGGGCCTGACACCCCGCAGCCGTCCGAATCCCTGGAAAAGCGGTGAATCCCATGCAAGCCCATCCGGCCCCCATTTCCGCAGGATTGCGGGTAGTCTCCCTCCTCAAGAACCTGTTGACTTTCGCACTTGGCATCGCCGGGCTGGCGTTGTTCCTGGCCTGGATGGGTGGAGCTTTTCACCACAAGGTTCTGCCGGGGGATAAGCCGGTTGAAAAGGCCAGCGCCCATGGGCGGGATTTGGTCCAGGTGACCGCAGAACAAAGCGTGGATGCCCAGAACGCGGTGGGCACCGTGCAGCCGCGCCGTCGCACCGAGATTGCCAGCCAGGTTTTGGCCAACATCCGCGAGATCAAGTCGCGCCCCGGCGACAAAGTGGCTGCCGGCGAGTTGCTCATCCTGCTGGATGACCGCGAACTGCTGGCCCAGCAGCGCGAGGCACTAGCCAGCCAGGCCGCGGCAGATGCCGATCTGGTCACCCGCAGGGGAGATCTAGCGCGGGCCCGAGCCCTGCGGGGCAGCGCCGCCTTGAGCGTGGACGAATTCGCCCGCATCGAGGGCGCCTTCAAGGTGGCTGAGGCTCAGGTGAAGCGGGTTCATGAAACCATCAGCCGCATCGAGGTGCAGCTCAGCCACACCCGCATCAACGCCCCCACCGCTGGCATCATCGGTGACCGCTTTGCCGAACCGGGTGACCTGGCCGCCCCAGGCAAACCCCTTTTGACTTTTTACGAGCCCGAAAATCTGGAACTGCATGCCAGCGTTCCGGAGAGCCTGGCCACCGGGTTGGTCCTGGGCCAGAGCCTTCTGGTGCGGGTCGATGCCGGCAACTACACCACCCAGGCCACCATCCGCGAGATTGTACCCCAGGCCGATCCAACTAGCCGCAGCGTGCTGGTCAAGCTAACCCTGCCCAAGATCGGCAGTGCTCCGTTGTTGCCCGGCATGTATGGCCGGGTCTCCATCCCCGTGGGGCGCTCCGAGCGGATCTGGATCCCCACTCAAGCGGTTCGGAATCTCGGCCAGCTCGACCTGGTGGAGACCGTGGACGCGGATAATCGCCTCACCCGCCGATTTGTCCGGCTGGGCCGTGAGGACCGTGGCCGCGTCGAGGTGCTTTCGGGCCTGAAGGCGGGTGAGCGAATCGCCCTGCCGGCGCACTGATCCGACATAAACTCTGAAACCGGGAATCACCATGAGCCAATCCCAGGAACAGAACCAGGG
>CAWUOE010000505.1:0-2965 GCA_963923355.1 uncultured Gemmataceae bacterium
CCAACAGGAGCAGCCCACCCGTCACCACCAGGGGCAGCGGTTGCCGGCGCCACTCGGTCAATCCGCCGGCGAACACATCGCGGAACGGACCATGGAGGAAGGGCAAGGCCAAGCCCGTGACAAACAAGGCCAAGCCGGCGGCAGCCAATGACATCACCGTGAGGAATTTTCGGGATGCCATGGCATCATCCGGCCGGGCCCCAACCTCTGATGCCTTAACCGGTTCATTCATCGGGTCATCTCCCCCTGCAGGCCGAGCCATTGATTCCCGGATGAAGCGAAAGAACTCATTGCCACCTCCTGGCTTCCAGCACCTTGGTGGCGGCGAAAAGCGACAAGACAGCCAGACTCAAATGGAAGACCAGTTGCCGAGGCACCAGCTTTCCCTCGAGGGAGCTTTCCCAAAGGTTCAGGAACGAGACATGCTGCAGCACCGTGCTCCAAGGGGTACCCTCAATACCCTGGCGGAATTGAAGAATATAGGGAGCAAGAAGCAGTATCATGGCAGTCAGCGTCAGCGCGCCGGAAATAAGCTGGTTGCTGGAAAGCGAACTGAGTGCCAGGCCCAACGCGATGAAACCTGCCCCGCTGACCACCAGTGCGACGGAGTAACTCAGCAGGGGGCGGTAATCAAACCCGGGCTGGTTGGTGACCGGCAAGGCCAGCAGGTAGAGGCCAAACGGCAGCCAGATAATCAGATAGGTCACCAAGGCGGCAAAAAACTTGCCCAATACGATCGAGGCCTCATCCACTGGTGCAGTCAGGAGAACCTCCAAGGTGCCGGAGCGTTTCTCCTCGCTGAGCAAGCGCATGGTGAGCAAAGGCACGCCAAACAACACACACAGCACAATAAACAACTCAATCACATAGTTGCCCAGGATCGGTTCCAGAACCTGCCGATCGGCCAGGCGATCCAGAAACAGGCTGTAACTGGTCCAGGTACCCAAGGCGAATGCCATCATCACGAAATAGGCGATGGGAGACAGGAAAAAAGAGGCCATTTCCCTGCGGAAAATCACCACCGCCGGGCTGTCTGATACCAGTGCGAAAGACCCCAGGCCCGCCAACAGCGATAACGCTAGGATGATCCAGCCGCCCGGAATGAAATGGGTGGTGCCCTGGGCCCTCCAGACCCCCCATGCGTGCAGTCCGGACCTCGCCAGAACGGCCAGGGCCAAACCCATGCCCACAAAACAGACCACCCAACCCAGCCGCTGGGCCGTGTCGCTGCCAAAACCCACCAAACCGAGGTAACCAAGGCCGGCGACCAGACCCAGTAGAGACAAGGAAATCGGCAATCCCAATTGACTGAATTCACCCCGCTCCGATAGCACGAACAGCCATAAAATACCGAGGAGTGAACCAGCCGCCCCAAGGATTCCAATCAGGCGCGGGGCCCACAGCGCCGCCAATTGTCGTGAAGGATCCCTTCCACTTTTTCCTGCCAAACCCAAAGACCGGGAGGAGGCCAAAGCCAAGGCCAATCCCGCGAGGGCGCCACCGGTTCCCAAGGCTCGCACGTCCATAGCCATCCGGGGATTAACCAAGGCCACCAGACCCGCCACCAAAAGGACAGCACCCAATCCCAGGTAGGACAGCAGGATGGTTTCGCCCCGCTCCAACAAGGCATGAACCACCAACAGGAGGAAGCCCAGCAATGCTCCCACCAGGCCCACAGCCGGACCAACCGGGAATGCCCTTTCGGCGAAATGCATCGCAACGGCAAACAGGCCGACCATCACCATCACCGCCCCACAGGATCCGATGGTGGGTGGAAGCGAACGGTCTTCCGCCAGCAGATCGGACGGGCCTGTATTCAGCGGCTTTTGCGGGTCCATAGGTTTCACAGATTCGGACTGGCCCATGGTGATCAGCCCCCTACTGCCTGCGGCAGCTCATTTAAAGCCGAGCGGCTAACCCCGTCTCGGGGAAGCGCCTCGGCGTTATTGATTTCATTCCAGCGGTCCTGAAGGGTGCGGCGGCGGAAATCCAGCCGACGCAGCGGTAGCGAGCGCTCGTGAAGCGCCCGGGCAACCTCCGGGCGGGGATCCAACCCTTCAGGGAGGCGAACCACACATTCCACCCAACCATCCTCCAACGGCTGTGTCTGGAGGGGATGGTGGGGGACCAAGCTTTTCAGAACACTGGTCACCGCGTTCGTTTCGCCCCTGGATTCCACCAGCAGGATCTGGTCGCGCTCCAGCGTCTCCAACCGTTGGTTGAAAGCCAGATAGCCTCGGCGAAGGATGAGCACGCGATCCACGATCGCTTCCACCTCCACCAAAAGGTGCGAACTGAAGAGGATGGTGCGATCCCTGCCCAGGTCCTTCAACAGTCCGAGGGCATCCTGCTTTTGTCCCGGGTCGAGGCCATCTGTCGGCTCGTCGAGAATCAATAACCGTGGATTGGCCAGCAAGGCATCGGCCAGCCCCACCCGCTGGCGGTACCCCTTGGAAAGTGTTCCCAGCAAGCGCCGGCGCACGCCAGTGATCCTACATCGGTCAATGATGGCATCAATCTGGCCGCGGCGGGTGGAACGGTCCATTCCTTTCAATTGGGCGCGGTAGCCTAAGTATTCTTCGACCCTCATTTCTGGATAGAGGGGTATGTTTTCCGGCAAGTACCCGATTCGCCGGCGCACCTCCATCGACTGGTTCAGCACATCAAAGCCGTCCACCCTTGCCGTCCCCGAGGTGGCAGGGAGGAAGGTGGTCAGGATGCGCATCAGAGTGGATTTGCCAGCCCCGTTGTTTCCCAACAGGCCGACGATCTCGTTGTTCTGCAGGCTGAAACTCACATTGTTCAGCGCAAGGACCTGACCGAAATGCCTGGTCAAGCCATTCACTTCCACCATCTGGTCTGCCATGATGCCTCGCATCTCCCGTTTTCAGCAAACCCAATCATGACTAAGACTTGTGGAATATGAGCCCAAGTCGAATTCCTGATTTTACCCTGTGTCTGCCAG